>CAJXGD010000029.1 GCA_913053845.1 uncultured bacterium
TTTAGGCCGATCTCTGGTGAAGGTTAGGGCCTAAGTCTGGCTTTAGCAACTCTCGTGTAATAGGTCAAGAGATTGTTACCAGGGCCGAGCAGCCAATCGGTGGAGGTAGGGTCAAGGGTGATCGGAGGAAATAAGGCAAACTCTTGGGGCACTTCTACCTCCAATTCGCGCAGCTTATGCCAGGGACTCTTCCCTTCCATCCCCACACCGCTGTGGGATCGCTCCACATTGTAATAGTAAACCCACTGCGCCGCCCACCTGAGCAGGGCGCGCTCATCCCATAAGCTCAGCAGCAGCGGCAGATAGAACTCCTCATCGTCGCTGCGATGGGAGCGCTCTACTCAGCCATTGTACCCCTTGCGTCCCATGAGGATAGCGCACCAATCCACCCCCAAAGGCCCAAAGACCTGCTCATTCAGTCGCTCTGCCACTGCAGCTGCTGCTCTATCCCATAGCTGCGCAGCCAAAGGAGGATCAACCCGGCAAAACAGAGGGCATTGGTCGAATTGAGCCGATGGCTGTAAGCCAGAAACCGTCGCTGGGTGCGCCCCGCCGCGGCGCACCCAGCGACGCACCACCTGGCGACTGGTGTGCCAGTAACGAGTGGTTTGAGCGATGCTTTGTGTCTCTTGGTGTTCTGAATGAGCTTGGGTCTAGCCTGTTGGTAGTTCATCTAATACATTTCCCGATACGAGAGATCTATAGCGAGCATCCTCCTGAGGCGTTCTTCCAGAGTCTGGTCCAAGAGAGGATGCCCGCTTTTTTGAGCCATTGCCACACTTCCCCCTTGGCAACGATCTCTTGGTGCACCGACTTCCTATGGGTTGACAAAAGGGTCGGAACGTGCTATAATATTCCTGTGGTCTGCTGGTAGGATAGCAGGAGGGGTGAGGGAGGTGCAGTTTACAAAAATAGGTGATCCTAGGAAGAAGAGTGCCTATGTGGCCGAGCAGGTCTTGTGTGCCATCAAAGATGGAACCTATCGGGTGGGCGATAAGCTGCCTGCCGAGCGTGAGTTAGCTGAACAGGTGGGCGTAAGCAGAAATTCTGTCCGCGAGGCCCTGAGTGCCCTTCAGATCATCGGTATAATCGAGAGCAGGGCTGGCGATGGAACATATATCCGTAAATCAGCAGGGGATAGGCTGGAGATAGGCCAGGCCTTAATATTAGTAAAAGAAGGCAAAAACCTGCTCGAGATCTGGGAGGCGAGAAGGGAGATAGAGACCTCGCTGGTCAAGCTTGCCATAGATCGAGCCAGCCCACAAGCTATAGATAAAATTGAGGTTATTTTAGGGAGAATGCGTGAGGCTACTCGTGCCAAAGACAGTGTTGAATATCTCAGCGCCAACAGGGATTTCCATGTAGCTATTGCTGAGGCAGCTGATAATCCTCCATTGAGAAATGCACTTTGTGCACTTATGGAGATTATTACACAGCAATTGTTGGAAAAGGTTAATCTAGGGTATGTGCTCGAATCGATAGAGAAGTCCCTCAACGAACACAGAGATATCCTCGGTGCTATTAAGGATCAAGATAAAGAGGCTGGGGCTAAAACAATGAAGGTTCACTTTGAAGAATTGGAGAAATATTTAAAGAGGAGATATGATGAATAATATCCTTGTTCTGGGGGCTGGCTTGGTGGTAGGGCCGTTTGTTCATTATCTGTTGGATCAATCAGATTGTCATGTGAAGGTCGCCTCTCTTGCCTTTAGCGAAAGAGTAGAGAACCTCATTGCCGGCCATCCGCGGGGAGAGGCTCAAGTGCTGGACGCAACTGATGCGCAGTCATTGAGGACACTCATATCCGATGCTAAGACTGATCTTGTGGCCGATTTTTTGCCACCTGCTTATCACGCAACTGTTGGAAGATTGAGCATTGAAGCCGGGATACCAATGGTCTCGGTCTCCTTTGCCAGTGACGAGATGAAAGCGTTGAACACTGAAGCTGAGGATGCTGGCATACTCATACTAAATGAGATCGGTCTTGATCCTGGCATTGATCATATGTCCGCGATGAGGGTTATACACAAGGTCCAGAGTGAAGGAGGGGTGATTGTGGGCTTTTCCTCCGTTTGTGGAGCGATTCCAGCTCCGGAGGCAAGCCTGAACCCGCTCGGATATAAGTTCTCTTGGCATCCCCAAGGAGCGTTAGGCGCGGCAAAACGCCCAGCGAGGTACCTAAAAGATGGGCAGGAGATTCCTATCCCGTCAGATAAGCTCTTTGAGCAGTACTCTCTGCAATATATTGAAGGGTTAGGATATTTCGAGCTCTACCCAAACGGGAATTCTCTCCCGTATATCCACACCTATGGAATTCCTGAGATACGGACTATGTATCGCGGAACTCTCCGTTATATGGGTTGGTGCGAAACCTTAAAGAAGTTCATCGAGTTGGGATTGCTGGATGAAAAAGGGAATGACTTGAGAGGATTATCTTATCGGGAATTCCTCAGCAAACTTACAGGAAGCTCAAGCGAGAGCGAGCTTGAAAGAAATCTAGCATTACACTTTCATATTGATAAAGATTCCACAATGCTGAAGAGGCTTGAATGGCTGGGCCTGTTAAGTGATAAACCTTTACCTCTTCGGCAAGGCTCGGCATTCGATGTCTTACTAGCTCAGATGATGGAAAAGTTAAAATATGAGCAAGGCGAGAGAGATATGGTCGTACTACAGGATGAGTTGGTCGCGCAATATCCTGATCAACGTCCTGAAGAGAAGATAACCTCAACTCTTACAGAGTATGGTATTCCCGGTGGGGATTCAGCAGTGGCGCGTACTGTTGGTCTGCCAGCAGCGATCGCTGCAAAACTGATTTTGCAGGGAGAGATCAATCTTAGGGGGGTTCACATCCCTGTAGACCCAATAATTTATGAACCTGTCCTCGAAGAACTTGAACAGCAAGGTATAATCTTTACTGGAAAAGCAGAAAACTTAAATCCTTAATAGGGGATCAGGAGGTGGTTCGTATGCTATAAGAAGGCTAGGTGTAGATAGCCGGGAATCAAATCTAACTATAATAGGAGGTTTTAAGGATGTTAAAGTTCAGAGCTTTAAGAGCTCTAGGTGTAGTGGTGATCTTGATCGCTTTGGGTGTTGTTTTTAACACGGTTGCTCAAGGTCCTGGTCGCACCATTAAAGAGGCCAATAGCAAGACACTAGTCATCGCTCTTACTGAAGGTCCACCGACCTTGAGCGTATTCACCACTGCGCAGACCACGGAGCCACTCGAAGACATACTTGACAAACTAGTCTCTCGTGATGCCCAGTTGAACTACCGCGATGACATCGCAAAGTCGTGGGAAGTCAGCGCGGACGGTTTAACTTGGACCTTCCACCTGAAACCGGGGGTTATGTTCTCCGACGGTACACCCTGCGATGCCGCAGCGGTTGCCTGGAACATCATCCACATGCGCGATACTGGAGCATCAGCGTATCTTTACTCGGCAGTCAAGGATGCAGTCGCGGTCGATCCCGTGACGTTAAAGCTCATCCTCAAGACTCCCTTTCCAAATATGCTCTATAACCTGAGTAGTAGCTTCGCAGGGATCAACAGTCCCACCGCGGTCAAGAAATATGGAAAGGATTATGGGGTAACCGCGGTCGTGGGATCGGGGCCGTACATCTTCAAGGAGTGGGTAAAAGGGGATCATATCACCCTCGAGAGGAACCCGGATTACACCTGGGGACCATCCTGGATGTCAAACCAGGGACCAGCTTATTTCCAGACGGTGATCTACAAATATATCCCTGAGGCTGTCACGAAGACACTGCTACTCCAAGCGGGCAAAGTGGATATCGTATACAAGGTAGATCCCACAGCCATATCCATGTTGAAGGCAGACCAGAACGTAATCGTTCTCAATAGTTCTGGGAAACGGCTCATCTACATGGGAATGAACGTAACAAAACCACCGTTCGATGATGTGCGGGTACGGCAGGCGATGAACTACATCGTTGACAGGAAGTCCATCACCAAGAATGTGTTCAATGATGCCGGATCGCCGGCTTATAACTACCTTACCCCGAACGTACAACCGCAGGTGGAAAGCCCCTATACCTACGATCCACAGAAGGCCAGCACCCTGTTGGCTGAGGCAGGGTGGACAAAGAATAGCAATGGCATTCTAGAGAAGAACGGACAGCAATTCGCGATTACCCTATGGGTAGATGCAATAACCGCACGGGTACAGGTGGCCACTGTCCTGCAGAGCGAAATGGCAGAGGTCGGAATCAAAGCGAAGATTCAACAGTTTGATCCTGGCTCCTACGGCGCCATGTTCAAGACCGGAAAGCAGCAAGCGTTTATCCGGCTCTACGAGTGGGATAACATGGATATCCTAGAGTGGTTCTTCAACAGCAAGCGAATTGATAGCGGAATTAACAAGACGAGGATGAATAATCCTCTTCTCGACTTCTTGTTTGTGAAGGCGGAGGCAATGCCCACGCTCGAAGAAAGGACCTTTGTGTATCGGCTGGTACATGAGTACTTGCTCGAACAGTCACCATGGGTCCCCATCTTCTATCCGGCTCTGGTCAGGGCCTATAGGTCTGATCTCGGCGGTTACAAAGCGACGCTGGATCACGTTTATCTACTCGACCTATATAGGAAGTAACGCGTAATAAGAGAGAAGGGATAGCATACGCCACTAGGCACCTATCCCTTCTCTCATTTCTATAAGTCTGTATCGTCGTTCTTAGAGTAATCTCACGCAGCATCCCGCCTTGCAGGAAGCAAGGAGGAGAAGGAGAGGCTGGGATATGTATCAATATATTCTTAAACGGGTTCTCATGATGCTCCCGGTTCTTCTAGCGGTGACGATCATCGTTTTCTTGATAGTTCATCTTATCCCCGGGGATCCTGCTCGCCTTGTCGTTGGCGAGATGGGCTCGCAACAGGCATACGACCGCGTGCGGGCTGAGCTAGGGTTGGATAAGCCCCTGTATATTCAGTATTTTTCTTTTCTCGACCGGCTATTTCACCTCAACCTAGGGAAATCCATCGTTTATCGTGAGGACGTTACTAAACTATTGGCAGCCAAATTACCAAATACACTTGAACTAACTGGAAGTGCCTTGATCTTCACTTATTTATTTGCTATCCCACTGGGTATACTTGCTGCGGTTAAACGGAATACGGTGATCGATTATCTCAGCATGGGGCTTGCCATTATCGGGGTATCTGTACCCAGTTTCTGGCTTGGGTTTCTCCTCATTTCTTTATTTGCTATACACCTCCATTGGTTTCCTATCGCTGGATATGGAGGCATCAAGTACCTTGTCCTGCCTGCAGTGGCACTCGGGTTTGGTGGAGCAGCCCTGGTCGCCCGAATGATGCGATCGAGCTTGCTTGAGGTCATAAACCAGGATTACACTGTAACCGCTAAAGCAAAGGGACTCCGTTACTGGACTGTGATCACGAAACACGCTCTTAGAAATGCCTTGATCCCCATTGTCACGTTATTAGGTCTGCAAGTAGGCTGGTTGGTTGGCGGAGCTGTGGTGATTGAGATTGTCTTTCTCCGACCCGGCGTTGGCAGACTAATCGTCAAGTCGATCTACATGCGCGATTTTCCCGTAGTGCAAGGGATAACTCTCATACTGGCTGTAACGGTTATCTTGGGGAATCTCCTTGCAGATATCCTTTACGCTGTCACAGATCCTAAGGTGCGTTATTAATGGAGAGAACTGTAAATGAAGAAGCATAAGTTGCTCTTTAACTTTTTTAAAAGTACTAATGCTATTATTGGTACTTCTATAATCATTCTCTTTCTTCTCACAGCGCTTCTTGCTCCTTATCTTGCCCCCCAGCCTCCTAATGCTCAGTCGCTGAAGAATGCTCTCACCCCTCCGGGCAGGGAATATCTATTAGGAACCGATGAGTTTGGTCGCTCTATCCTGAGCCGGATCATCTTTGGCGCCCGGGTTTCCCTAAACATCACGCTCCTTGCCTCGATTGTTGCCCTGGGTATTGGGGTTCCGTTAGGTGCACTCGCTGGTTACTACGGCGGGGTGCTTGATTTCATCGTGGAGGGATTGGTCGATATAACCTGGGCTTTCCCTGTCATCCTTGCCGCTCTTGCCATTATGTTCATATTAGGGACCGGTCTTCACAGCATAATGATCGCGATCGGCGTGGTCTATTGGGCGGGTTACGCGCGGATAACCCGGGGCCAGTTCCTGGCGTTGCGAGAAGAGGAATATGTGCAAGCGGCGCGAGCGGTGGGAGCGAGTAACCTTCGTATCATTTGGCGACACCTGTTGCCCAATAGCCTTGCCCCGCTGCTTGTGCAGTTGTCATTGGGAATGGGGCAAGTCATCCTGCTAGAGGCCTCATTGAGCTTCCTCGGACTCGGGGCCCAACCTCCCACCCCTAGTTGGGGATCCATGTTGAGTAAGGGCCAAGCCTATCTGCTCAATGCCTCCTGGCTAACTCTCTTCCCTGGACTGGCGATAATGCTCGTTGTATTGGGATTCAACCTGATAGGAGATGGTCTTCGCGATGCGCTTGATCCTAGGCTTTCACACACTAGAAAGTGAGATGATTGCAAATGTTTGACTGTATAATAAGAAATGGTAATATAGTCGATGGTACAGGTAGATGTCCGTTTACGGCTGATATCGCAAGCAAAGACGGGGTAATATCCTTAATTGCTAGGGACTTGAGTGGTACAGGGCGAAACGAGATAGATGCCGCTGGCCTACTGGTCGCTCCAGGATTCATCGATATTCATTCCCATTCTGATATTAGTCTGTTCTTCGATCCGCACGCGGAAAGCAAGATCCGCCAGGGAGTAACCACGGAAGTCATAGGACAGTGTGGTGTTACCGGCGCACCGGTGCGGGCAAGACATAAGGCTGCTCTGCTGCGCCTGTTCGAGAAGAGCAACTTCGCCATGACGACAGCGGAGAAAGAAGCTTGGAACTGGCCTTCTCAAATGGCCTATTTGAATGATCTCGTCGAGAAAGGTGTCTCCTCTAATCTGGTTTCCATGGTGGGTGGGGTGCCTCTACGACTTGCTATTGCAGGTACGAATATCACGCTGACACCACAAGAAATGATGGGAATTAAAGAGCTCTTGAACGAGGAACTTTGCTCCGGCGTATGGGGCTTATCAAACGGGTTATACTACGTCCCAGAATCCCATTTCAAGCGCGAAGAACTCATTGAGCTATGCAAGGTCGTTCGTGAGCACAACGCGATCTGGGCGGTACACATGCGAGATGAGGGACAGGGACTCTTTGCTGCTGTGGACGAGGTCATCGATATCGCGCATCGAAGCAGGGTCTCCCTACAGATTTCCCACCTGAAACTTGAGGGGAAAAACAACTGGGGCCTGGCTACGGACCTGCTAGCTCGGATTGATAGGGCACGCGCTGAGGGAGTGGATGTCCATTGGGATCAATATCCGTACACGGCGTATGGTTCAGGACTGATTGATGTCATTCCACCTGCGTGGCGTGCCCAAGGTATCGATCAGGTATTGAACCGTCTACCCGACAAACAATTCAACGATTCGCTGAAGCAGGCTATGTTGCACGGGACAGAGACTTGGCAATCGCCTCTGGAAGAAATCCAGATCGAAAAGATCATTGTGACCGAAGTGAAGAACAACCCAGAATGCACTGGCAAAACAATTGGAGAGCTTGCAACTACGTGGCAGAGAGAGCCTGTTGATGCCATTCTTAGGTTATTTGCCATTCAAGAGGGAAGCGTCAAGGTGGTGGTGCCAGCGATGTCGGAAGAGGATGTAGAGGTTATAATGCAGCACCCTGACACGATGATCTCTTCCGATGGTATGGCTGTCTCCCCCCAGGGATACTACGCACAAACTCACCCTCACCCACGATACTACGGAGCCTTCCCACGCGTTCTTGGTCGCTACGCCAGAGAAAAGGGTACCTTGAACTTGAATGAGGCAATTCGGAAAATGACTAGTCTCCCAGCGAGTAGGCTGGGGCTGAAAGATCGAGGAATGATCGCCGATGGGCAAGCCGCGGATATCGTAATCTTCAATCCCCAGACTGTAATAGATCGTGCAACTTTTCAACGACCCTGTCAGTTCCCACAGGGGATTGAGTATGTGCTTGTCAATGGAGATGTTGTAATCGAGAAAGGAGAACATACTGGAAGATACCCGGGTAGACTTCTCAAGAGGTAATAGCGTCGCCTATAGCGCTTGGACTAGTGCAGAGTAAGGAGTAATTGTGTCAGAATTACGTTTAGGCATCGACATCGGAGGAACCTTTACGGATATCGTCCTGATTAATGAGAGCGAGGGAACGGTGTTTACTAAGAAGGTCTTGTCGACTCCTAATGATCTGAGTGAGGGAGTGGTCCGTGGCATCGAGAACCTAGTCAATACGCTACCCTTCCCCACTGGATCAATTGATTTCTTTGTTCATGGGAGTACGGTGGCGCTCAACGCCTTGCTCGAACGCAAAGGGTGCAAGACGGCTCTTCTCACGACAAAAGGGTTTGAGGATGTTCTGGAGCTAGGACGACAGATCCGCACCGATATGTTCGATCCCTTTGTAGAGCGCTCACAGGTCCTTGTCCCCCGACACCTACGTAAAGGGATTCAGGAGCGAGTATCAGCCTACGGGGAAGTTATTGAACCGTTGAACCTCAGGCAAGCAACTCAGACGCTCCGTGAGTTGCAGGAAGAGGGCATTGAGGCGGTGGCCGTCTGCTTCCTTCACTCCTACATGATGTCACGGCACGAACAGATCATCAAGGGCCTGATCCAGGAGCACCTGCCCGGGGTTTTCACCGCCATTTCCGCTGAGGTTTGCCCCGAGTTCAGAGAGTATGAGCGGATGTCCACCACCGTGATCACCGCCTACCTGGGTCCGATCCTTCAGCAAGCATTGGATCACCTCCGCATGCGAGTAGGGAAGATTGGACTGCATGATCTCAAGATCATGCAGTCCAACATCGGTATCTCCCCGCTAAAGATGATTGAGAAGGAACCTGGCAAGACGCTGTTCTCGGGACCATGTGGCGGGGTGGCGGGGAGCATCTACTTCGGCGAGATCGCGAGCTACAGTAACTTGATCACCTTCGACATGGGGGGCACCAGCACGGACATCTGCCTAATCAACGATGGGGAACCCACGATCACGACGGGAGGGGAGATTGGTCACCTACCCGTCAAGTACCCAATGGTTGACATTGTCACGATCGGGGCTGGTGGAGGGAGCATTGCATCGGTTAACGAGATCGGGAACCTCGACGTTGGCCCGAGAAGTGCAGGATCCGTTCCTGGGCCAGTCTGCTACGGGCATGGCGGGGTGGAACCAACGATTACGGATGCTCACTTGGTATTAGGCCGACTCGGACGGGAAAGCATCTTCCGTGACGCCGGCCTCGATCTTGAAAAGGCCTCCCGAGCCATCGAGGAGCGACTAGCGGCTCCTCTTCATATAAAGTTAGAGGAAGCGGCAGCCGGAATCATACGAATTGCCAATAGCAACATGGAGAGGGCCATTCGGCTCGTATCCATCGAGAAAGGGTATGACTTGAGGGATTTCACCCTTGTGGCATTCGGTGGTGCGGGACCAATGCACGCAGCCGAGCTGGCGATGGATTTGGGCATCCCACGGGTCCTCATTCCACCGTTCGCAGGGGTGTACTCGGCATTAGGCCTGCTGACTGTGGATCTGAAGATTGACTTCACGAAGTTCTTCAAGGTGATGATTGGCGATCCCTCCCACGCTTCGTTCAATGAGATCCTCGACGGGTTCGCAGATCTGATGGCCCGCGCCGAGGCGTGGTTTTATGAGGTACAGGTACCGCCGGAATCCCGATGCATCAGACGAAGCCTCGACATGCGCTACCGACACCAGAACTACGAGATTATAGTTCCGATCCAAGATAGCGATCAGACGGTCGCGCAATTAGTCAATAAGTTCCATCATAGGCACAAAATTCGATATGGGCATGCTATGGTGGGTGAGCCAGTCGAAATTGTCAATCTCAGATTGGAGGCAATTGGCCAATTACCAAGACCACAGCTTAAGGAACTCTCAGTCTCCGGCGGTGACGCAAGTAAGGCGATCCGCACGCAAAGGGAGATTTGGTTCTCAGGAGCTGGCGCGTTTACGGAATGTCCGGTTTACGATTGGAACCTACTCTTCCCTGCGGCTGAGTTGCCCGGACCTGCAATTATTGAACAGCCAAAGGCAACAATTGTCATTCCGCCGTCAAACAACGCCCAGGTAGATCAGTTTAATAATTTGTTAATTACAGTAAAGGAGCAATAGATAATGACGATTGATTTTATTACTAAGGAACTGCTACGCACCTTGATAACCTCCGTGTCCGATGAGATGGGCGTTGTTCTGGTGAGAACGGCTTACTCAGCGAACATCAAGGAACGGAAGGATTGCTCTACTCAGATCTTCGATGAGGAGGGGAGGATCATTGCGCAGGGAGCCCACATTCCGATGCAC
The DNA here is from genome assembly GCA_913053845.1 of uncultured bacterium. GTDB lineage: Bacteria > Bipolaricaulota > Bipolaricaulia > RBG-16-55-9 > DRJF01 > DRJF01. Next base: position 10,456 of record CAJXGD010000029.1, read on the forward strand.
CTTGGATCGATGTTCGGGATCGTGACAAGCATTCGCTCTCACATCAAAGATATCCGGGAGGGTGACGTGTACATCAGCAACGACCCCTTCGGCAGTGCCTCCTCACACACCAATGACATCTGCGTTATTGCACCATTCTTCTACCATAGGAAGCTGCTCGGCTTCGTTGCCAACACTGGTCATCATGCTGATGTCGGCGGCATGGTTCCTGGAAGCACCTCCAGCGCCGACTCCTCGATTTACCAAGAAGGTTTGCGTCTCCCTCCGATTCGCATCGTCAATGCAGGGCGAATCGATGACACTATTCTCTCTCTCCTTCAATACAACACACGCGACCCTCAGATGTTGATTGGTGATATGAAGGCGCAGATCGGGGCATGTGAGCTTGGCAAACAACGCCTGACTGAGATCATCGAGCGAAACGGCGAGGATGTCGTTCTGGCAGCGATCGAAGCAACCCTCGATGATTCGGAGTGTGAGACAAGGCTCGCAATTGCGAGAATCCACGACGGTGAGTATACATTCTGCGACTACCTGGATTGCGACGGGATCCGGGGCGTAGAGGAACCGCTCCCGATCAAGGTCAAAGTAACAGTGAAAGACGATGAGCTTTTCTTCGACTTCACCGGAAGCTCACCACAGGTCAATGCCGGCATCAACTTGGTCAAATCCGGTTTGTTGAGCGCGGTGTGGTATACAATCAAGACACTGACCAAACCCGATATTCGCATCAACGACGGGTTCATTCGTCCAATCACCGTTTACGCCCCGGAAGGGTCGATCGTCAATGCCACCCTTCCCGCACCAGTCGGTGACCGTGGGAATACGGCCCAGCGCGTGGTCGATGTCATACTCGGCGCGCTGTACAAGGCACTTCCAAGGAAGGCAGCTGCAGGCGCTTCTCACAGCACTATGGCCAGCATCTGCCTTGGTGGTCTCAATAGGCAAATGGAACCCTACATCTACGTTGAGACAAACGGTGGTGGTATGGGGGGGCGATACGGGAAAGATGGCATCGACGGGATTCAGGTTCACCTGACCAACACCTCGAACCTACCGATCGAGGTACTGGAGCATGAGTACCCACTGCGCGTAAAGAGGTATGGGCTGAGGCCAGATACTGGTGGAGCCGGAGAGTATCGAGGAGGACTAGGGATCGAGCGGTGCATTGTACCTCTCGGACACAATCCCGAGTTCGCCCTTAGCCTTGATCGCCATGATTACACCCCGTGGGGGGTCTTCGGTGGAGCACCCGGCTGTGGAATGAGAGTAACCGTTAACGGAGAGGAGATCGGCATCCGGTCACTTGGAGTGCTTAACCCTGGTGATGAGATTTGCCTGTGCACGCCGGGAGGGGGTGGGTACGGCGACCCCTACCAGCGCAATCCAGCTAGAGTTCTCGTGGATATCACCGAGGGCAAGGTCTCCCAGGCAAGTGCCGAGCATGACTATGGCATCGCTATCTCGGATGGACATATTAACATCGAAGAGACGAAGCGATTGCGGTCGAGGCGGGGGCAGCGTTAAGAAGAGCCGATTGGGAGTCTGCGTTTCTCACGTCGCCGTATGATATTGGATTCAGTCCTTCTCCGATAACTGGACGGTGTGGAATGACTCCTTGCCAGATACCATCGTGGTCGATGAAACTCGCGTCAAACTGGGCGGACGGCTCTGCTGGATCTGGGCCGCGATTGATCCAGCCACCCGTCGCATCCTCTACTTGCGCGTCAGCCGAGATCGGACCTTGATCACTACCATGCAGTTCTTCCAGGAGTTGGCCCACCTCTACGGCCGCTGGCCTAAAGAAGCGGTGGTCGATGCAGGACCATGGTACCAAGGAGCGTTGTTCTTTCTGCAACAGACCAAGCACAACCGGATGGTGGGTGGCATCCGCAACCATGTCGAGCGACGCTTTCGGGAGTTCAAGCGACGGATGAAGGTCTTTGATTGTTCCTTTCCCCAACATCGTCTGGATCACCGTAGCATCATCAACAAGTTGAGAATGTTTGCTTGGTTCCATAACCAAAACCTCGTCCTAAAGGAGGTCTTCAACATTTCTTAACGGCGCCTCGGGCGGGGGTATAGAACCCATGTTAGACAGCTATAGGCACATATAATGCTTTGCTAACCATAGATCCTGAATATAAATTGGAATAGAGGAGTGGGTATGTCCAAAATTGATTTTATAAAAGGTCATATGGGTGGCAATGAGATCGTTCTTCTATATGGGGATCAGATACAAAAGGGTAAGGAGGTTGAAGTGGTTTTGCGAGTCTTGAAACTTCCAAATATCGGAGGAGATCAAGCCGGTTTGTTCTACAAGGGGACAGATGGCACCAGTCTAAGAGTAGTGGTAGTCGATAGCGCCTCGAAGGGTATTATTAGTATGTGTGGGGGGTTAACTCAGGTGTTAGGCAAGGCAGTGATTGAGACAGATTTTGCCGAATACTTCAATCTACAAATTGAAGAGCCTATTATGAGAATATGCCTCGAAATGGATGCAGGGAGGATATCTCTAGTGATAAAAAGTAGCAAGAATAAGTTTGATCGAGTGCTGGCCAACATGGAACCATTCGTGAATGAATGCTATGAAATGGGTCTTCAGCGTATAAAGGTGGCTGGCGTAAACGCGATGAAAGTTGGAAAGTTTCTCGTAGTAAAAGGAGATGAAATTACAAAATCCTATCCAAAAGCTAAATTGACGAAATTAGGCGGCCCAGCCATAAGGAAGATACTCATCGCGATGCAGGAGGAATTCGATCAGCAAGGTTATCTTGAACGAAAAAATACTGACTTCACAATATATGATCTGAATCCAGGTAAGATAGCTAATAGTGGGCGAGTCATATTCCCACACAAGATATCTACTGGACACATCGAACCTGCCTGCGGGACAGGGACTGTAGCTGTCGGCATCGCTATGGTGGAGGGTGGAGAGATAGAGAGGGACAGTGATGAGATAGAGCTCTCTTTCGAGTCAGGAGGCAGCCCTTCGACCATAGGCGGCCCGGATATAACGAAACTAAGATTGAAGATTAAAGATGGAAAGGTGATAGAAGCGTACTTCACACATAGTGCGGTCGAAATCTTAGCTACCGGTAAATTGTGGATTTGAAGGCAATAGACACTATCGGTAGTGTCAAGAATTCCGGCATAAGACTTAAAGACATGTCTAACCAAGAACTCTTACGTATTAATCTTATCTATAAGGCCCTTCTTAGGACTATGGCATACCATGCGCATTGGCGTTGACATCGGCGGAACATTCACGGATCTGGTTGCCTTTGACCCGCGCTCCGGGCGCTTGGAGACGCTCAAGCTCTCCTCGACGCCCCAGAACCCGGCCCAGGCAGTTCTCCAAGGTCTACAAGCACTGCTGGACAAGCTCGACTGCAAACCAACCGAGATCGGCCAGCTGGTTCACGGGACGACCGTGGCCACCAACGCCCTCCTGGAAGGCAAATGGGCCCGCACGGCCCTGATCACCACCGAGGGCTTCCGCGACGTGCTGGAGATCGGCCGCCAAAGCCGACCGGAGCTCTATAACTTCTTTACCCAGAGATCTGAACCCTTGGTCCCGCGCCACCTGCGCTATGAGATTCTTGAACGCCTGGACTTCAGGGGTCAGGTCCTCCGAGCGCTGGAAGAGGGAGGGATCCAAAAGATCGCGGCCAAGCTAAGCGAAGAAGAGGTGGAAAGCGTAGCTGTCGTCCTGCTCTTCTCATATCTCAACCCGTCCCATGAGCGCCGCGTGCGCGAACTGCTCGGCGCTCAGCTTCAAGACCTGCCGATCGTCCTCTCCTGCGAGACGCTGCCTGAATATCGTGAGTACGAACGGACTTCAACCACGGTGATGAACGCCGCCCTGCTCCCGGTGGTGAACCACTATCTGCAAGAACTGGAAGAGGGGACCCAGCAGTTGGGGGTTCCCACCAAGTGGCGGGTCATGCAATCCAATGCCGGGATCACCAGCGCGCGCCTGGCTCGCCAAGCGCCGGTGACCTTGCTGCTCTCCGGCCCGGCGGGCGGCGTGGAAGGGGCCCGCTTCATCGGTGAGCTGACCGGCCATCCGGACCTGATCACCTTGGACATGGGCGGGACGAGCTGCGATCTCTCACTCATCCAGGGAGGACGGCCCCGCTTGACCAGTGAGGGCCAGATCGCCGGACGCCCCCTGCGCGTCCCTATGGTGGACATCCAAACGATCGGCGCCGGAGGTGGGAGCATCGCCTGGTTAGACGCCGGAGGGGCGCTGCGTGTGGGCCCTAAAAGTGCTGGGGCCTTCCCCGGTCCGGTGGGCTATGGCCGGGGCGGAACCGAGCCGACCGTCACCGATGCCCAGCTCGTCCTAGGACGCCTCAATCCCCAGAGCCCCTTGGGGGACATCCCCCGGCTCGATCTGGAAGCGGCCCGCCGGGCCATTGCCGAGCAGATCGCCCAGCCGCTGGAGATGAGTTTGGAGGAGGCGGCCTCTGGAATTCTCACCGTCTCCGAGGCCAACATGGAGCGAGCCATCCGGGTCATCTCCGTCGAGCGGGGCTATGACCCCAGAGTGTTCGCCCTGCTGGCCTTCGGCGGAGCTGGACCGCTCCACGCCGGGCAACTGGCCAGGCGCTTGGGCATCCCCACCGTCATCGTCCCCGGCTCGGCCGGGGTGCTCTCGGCCTTTGGCCTGCTGACGGCGGACTTGATTCATCACTTTGTACAAACCGTCCTGCAAAGCGCCCAGACGCTCGACTGGGAACAGGTCAACAGGATCTACCAGGAGTTTAAGCGCGAGGGGCGCCGGCGGCTGCAGGCCGATAGCGTTCGCCCAGAGCAGATCGCCTTCGTCCCCTCGATGGATTTGCGTTATCTGGGGCAATCCTACGAGCTGAGCCTGACCGTGCCTGACCGCTCGCTGGGCACAGCCGATCTGGCAGAACTGGCGGCGCGGTTCCATCGGGAGCATGAGCGGGTCTATGGTCATGCCGCCCGGGAGGAGCCGCTCGAGCTGGTCAACTTGCGGATGATGGCCGTGGGTACCGGCGCCAAGCCCGTGCTCCCTCGTCGGGCTCCCGGCCGGAAGGCCCCGGAGATGCTGGGCAAGCGCCCGGTCTACTTCGCTGGGACCGGCTGGGAGGATTGTCCCTTCTATGGCCGCGAGGGGCTGGCGGCCCCCGCTCGACTGGAGGGACCGGCCATTCTGGAGGGGGTTGAATCGACCGTGGTGATCTATCCGGGGCAGAGCGCCCAGGTGGATGCCTATGGCCAACTGATCGTGGAGGTGTCATGAAAACACAAGAGTCTGTTGACGCGGTGACGCTCTCAGTCGTGCGCGGGGCCTTAGCCGGCATCGCCGAGGAGATGAGCGCCGCGCTGATCCGCAGCAGCTACTCTCCCAACATCAAGGAGCGCCGCGACTGCTCCTGCGCGCTCTTCGATGCGCAAAAACGCATGATCGCTCAGTCGGAGAGCATGCCGGTGCATCTGGGGGCGATGCCCTTCTCGGTGCAAGCAGCTCTGGAAGAGTTCCCCGCGTTGGAGCCGGGAGATACGGTGATCTTGAACGATCCCTTTCATGGCGGCGCCCATCTGCCGGACATCGCCTTCGTCACGCCGATCTATTCAGAAAACGAACTGATTGGCTATGCGGCCAACCGAGCCCATCACGCTGATGTGGGCGGCAGCACGCCGGGCTCCGTTGCGGGCACTTCAACCGAGATCTATCAAGAAGGCCTGAGGATCTTCCCCGTGCGGCTCTGGCGAGCTGGGCGACTCCAGCAGGATCTCTTAGATCTAATCCTGGCCAACGTGCGCACGCCCCGAGAGCGCTTGGGTGACCTGCGGGCCCAGATGGCGGCCAACGGGACCGGCGTGCGGCGGCTGGCTGAGCTGATAGAGGCTCACGGCTTGGCCCGCTTTGCTCAGATCACAGATGAGATCCTGAACTACTCCGAACGACAGCTGCGTGAAGGGCTGCGCCGGCTCCAGCCGGGCGTCTATTGTTACCAAGATTATCTAGACGACGACGGGCGTGGGACGGAACGAATTCCCATTCAGGTAGCCGTCACGTTAGATCAAGAGCTAGGAGAGGTCACCGTGGACTTCAGCGGGAGCGCCCCGCAGGTAGAGGGTCCGATCAATGCGGTCTACGCTGTGACCGCCTCAGCGGCCTATTATACGATTCGCTGTTTCACCGATCCCCAGATCCCACCCAATGATGGTGCCTATCGCCCTATCAAGTTGATCATCCCTGAGGGAACGATCGTCAACGCCCGGCCCCCGGCGGCGGTGGTCGGGGGAAATCTGGAGACCAGTCAGCGCATCGTGGACGTGCTGATCGGTGCTCTGGCTCCGCTGGCTCCTGAGAAGGCCTTGGCCGCCTGTCAGGGGACGATGAACAACTTGACGCTGGGTGGGATCGATCCGCGCAGCGGTGAGCCATACACGATCTATGAGACGATGGGCGGGGGATTCGGAGGACGGCTGGGACTGGACGGGATCGACGGGGTACACTCGCACATGAGCAACACGCTGAACACGCCGGTGGAAGCGCTGGAGACGGCCTATCCCTTGCGGGTGGAGCGCTACGAGCTGCGGCCGAGCACCGGTGGCCGAGGCCGGTTCCGGGGCGGCTTGGGTCTGCGAAGGGATATTCGAGTGGTCGAGCATAAAGCCACGCTCTCGCTGCTGAGCGACCGTCGCATCGGTCAGCCCTACGGTCTTTTCGGCGGAGATCTGGGAGCACGAGGGGAGAATGTGCTGATTCGCGGGGATATTGAAAAACCCTTGCCGGGCAAATGCGTCCTGCAGCTTCATCCTGGAGATATGATCAGCGTCCGCACGCCCGGCGGCGGGGGCTACGGGGACCCGAAGGAGCGCGAGGAAGCGCTCATCCAGCGGGACCTGGAAGAGGGAAAGAGCTCAGACAAGCAGGTATCTCCGGAGCGTTAATGCTGGATCCATCTGGGCCACAGCCAAAAAGCGAGGGAGAGCAACGCTGCTCAGAAGAGGAAGACGGTGGCAGCTACCACAACTGTATCCCCTCGCCGCCCGACGACCGCCGATTGGGTGACGTTGCGGGTGCGCACGATCACTCCGCTGATCTTCCATAGCTGTTCCTTCTCGTTCCAAGCTAAGTTGTCGTCGAACTCGATCCCCAAGGTCGAGGCCAGCATCGAGGCGGCCAGGTCTTCGGCGTGGTCACCGGCCTGTCGCTCGGTTTGGCCAAAGGCGTGATGCTCGCTCAGATAGCCGTAGTTGCTGCGCTCGGCCGGGATGGCGCAGCCGATGGAGGCTGAGACCAGGCGGCGCGGCTCGTTGTTGCTGCAGCGAGCCATGACGCAGAAGGCCATTTGTCCGGGTTGCAGCGACTTGAGCCCCTCCGCACGGGAGACGATCTTACAGTGAGGCGGCAGAATGCTGGAGACATGCACCAGGTTATATTTCTCGATGCCCGCCTCGCGCAACGCCAACTCGAAGGCCCGCAGCTCATCCTTGTGCACCCCCACGCCTTTAGTGAAGAATAATCGCTTGGGAACGAATGGAAAGGTGTTTGGTTCGCTCATCATGATCCTCCTCGGCTCGGCTCGCTTAAGTAGCCGATCAGTTTGTAGGCCAATTTAGCTGCCAAGAAATCTGGCGCGACCTGACCGGGCAGTGGCGCCAGCTCGACCAGATCGGCACCTAGCACTCGATGGGTGCGGCAGACGCACCGCAGCAGTCGCAATACCGCATACCAGCCCAAGCCGCCCGGTTCCGGCGTGCCGGTGGCCGGCATGATCGCCGGATCGAATACATCCAGATCAATGGTGATGTAGACCGGATCGTCAAGCTCAGCCAGCGCCCGCTCGGCCGATTGCTCATCTTCCAGCCACTCTTGGGCGTAGACGGTGGTAACTTGTGCATGGTGCAGGTAATCGGCCTCTGCGGCGCTCAAGCTACGCACGCCCAACTGCACCAGCCGGGCGCGCTCGGCGATGCGTCGTCCCACGCAGGCATGACTGAAAGGTGTGCCCTCGTACTCCTCGCGCAGATCGGCGTGAGCGTCAAGCTGCAGCACCGAGAGTTTTTCGCCTTGCCCACTGAGAGCGCGCACCGCTCCGATGGTGAGCGAGTGCTCGCCGCCCAACAGGATGGGCAGCTTGCCCGCTGCGAGCAACCGGCCGACTATCTCTTCCACGCGAGCGCTCATCGCTTCAGGGCCGGAGGCCAGCGGCTCGAGTGCCGGCAGGGTGTGAACCCCGGCCCGATAGGGCTCAGCTTGCAGCTCCTCATCGTAGAGCTCAAGGTAGCGCGAGGCTTCTATGATCGCCCCCGGGCCACCGCGGGCCCCTGGGCGATAGGAGGCGCTCCGGTCATAGGGCACGGGCAGCAGCACGAAGCGAGCCTTCTCATAGTCGGCATACTCAGGCGGCAGCGTGGCGAAATTGGCATAAGCAGCCCAACCTGAGGCCAAGAGTTCTTTTTGCATCGTGGGGCAGAATTATATGTCGGCCTGACTCTGGAGGCAAGCGGGGCGGCATAAGCTGGATTCGCGCTCGCATGTCCGAGCAGTGGGCCTATCAGTTCGACCAGCTAATCGTGCGCTGGAGCAGAGAAGGGGAAGCTCGCTTTGAAAGTCAGCGTTAGAGCAGAGCCTTAGCCCATCACTTACGCTTCACACCTCCCTTACGCCTGAGCCCGAGGCCGAAGAGATAGATGTCCGGTACATCAATGCGATATTTGCCCCGTTGACGAAAGACTCCTAGCTCAACCAGGTAGTCAATGAACTCTGATGGGCTCTTCTCCGGAGGTCGAATCTCTTGAGTCTCTCCCCAAGATAGCTCCCACTGCTGTCGCAGAAGGTTTTCAAGTTCTCGTCGGCTCCAAGGCACAAGTCGCTGTTTTTCTACACGCTGGTGGACCCCGTATATCCAGGGCCACTCATGAGTTGCTTGAGTCACATGGTCGGTTGACACATCCTCCAGTGCTTGCCGCAAGGCAGTAGGGTGCAGGAGCTTGGGGGACCTCACTCTATCGTTAGCCGCTTCTTTCCCTGCCGCCTGCTCGAAGAGGCGCACCAGCTCGCGAGGTGTGGCCACCCCTCTCCCATCACGTAGATGGGCTAGCACCCACCGAAAGGTTTCTCCCTTCTTGCGCCCAGCCCCCATATAGGGGCCGACCATGCGCTCGATCAGCCTTCTGGACTCCTCAGCCGCAATGAGCCGAGGCATCCTGCCCAAGATAGGATCTTGCTCTTTCTCGAATGAAATACGAGCGCCTTGACAGTATTGGAATAGCTCATCGCTGGTGTTGGCGATGCGTTTGATCAAGACTGCAAAGAGGTTGCGGTCACTCCAAGAGAGCTCTGCCCGGTTGGCAGCCAGCTTAGCCAGGTCTGCACCCCCCAGACCCGCATGGCGCCGGAAGAGGTCAGTGCGCAAGAAAATTTTGGCCCGTAAGCGCTGCCAGCGACGTGCATAGCTGGCCCAGAAGCCAATTAACCCGCGAATGGCCAGCGCCATGGCTTCCCAGTCGAAGCCGCCTAGGGTGTCCAGCTCATCGTAGCCGACGAAGAGCCAGCGATCTTCCTGAGACAGCTTTCGATCCAATTGGTCTAACGCCAATAGTGGTGCGTTTCCGGCTGCGTCGAAAGCCCTCAATACTTGATCTGGAGCGCCACCCGGAGGCTCAAGGAGTTTTACAAGGTGTGTTTTGCTCTCTTCATCAAAGCGATCCTGAAGGCGTCGCACCAGATAGGCAAACCAAAGATCTACGGCCCGTTGTGACGTGCTCAGCACGTCCCGAAGGCCGCGTGGGTCGGGAAACTCTTGGCCAAGAGGGTATCCCTCTATCCAACTAACGCAGCTAGGATCCTTGCTGGGGAACCGTATTCCCGGCGCATGATGCGCGAGAGTGCTCATCAAATCATGCTTGAACACCGCATTGAAGAGCTCTGACTTGCCGGTCCCCCGATCACCCACGACTAGAACGACCGCCGGATCAAAAGCGCGCAAGTGTTCTAACACCGGGTAGAACCTGAGGGGAAATTTCTCCTCTGATTCACTCTCTGCTTGGCCATAGCCTAGATCGCTGAGCTGGCGGAGCAAAAGGAGCCGCTGGGCCTTGGTGATCTTTTTACCAGCCATCAGGCACCCCCGCCGAAGCGGCTCAGAATGCGTATAGCGAGCGCACGATAATCTTCGGACTTAGCCAATAGATCGGCTACCTCATCGATCGTTCTAAAATAGGCCAGTTGATCGTTGTAGAGCAGAGGAACGGGAACGTGAGGAGCGTCGCTGCTCTCCACGTCATCTACGGTGGTCCATAAATCCTCCCCGCCCTCAGCCGCATAATAGTGCTCGGTGAACTCATCGAGTGAACGCTCCGCAAAGGCTGTCGTCGCGACTCCAGGGGGATCGGTCACGCGCGGCACCATAGCTTGCACGAGTAGGCAATCAGCTTGGGGTTTTCCAACTTGCACGCGCTTAGCTCCCAGGTGCCGGATTACCAGGCGTAGCCCATGCCAGCTTTGCTCGGAAAAGGTCCCAAAGAGGACGTAGAGATGAGCAATTCCTGCTAAGATAAAACCGGCAGGGTTCGCCAACCCGGCTCGCACATCCACCAGAATCCACGAAGGAGAGAGTTGTTCACGGATCTCTTGCAGCAACCTATGCAGCGGATGCGGCCCCTCATTTGAATGCGACGGCTCCAAGTCAATGCGGGCCAATTTCCCGAGATAGTCATCATCCAAACGACCGGTTGGAAAGACCAGAATTTCCCCAGGTCCGCTGACCACCTCGCGACGGCAGGCGTGATAATAGTCACCCAGGTCCACCTGATCATAGAACGGACGTTCCAAGAGATAGTCGAGCACACCCCAGTTGGCTGTGGTGCCCTCTGGGTCTGCCGCCAGCAGTGAACCCACCCCAGGTGCATCGAGATCGGCGTCCACCACAACGATGCGTTCTCCCTGACGGGCCTGCTGGATAGCAAAGGCTGCCAATGCCGTTGAGCGACCCACGCCTCCTTTGAAGGAGTAGAAAGCCACTATAGGTGGTCTTTTCAAGCTGGGCCGACTCGGTATAGACCAGGGGGGCTCGGCCAACGGACTAAGCCAGGCCCCTCGGTTGCGATGCCGCAGGAGTAAGCGTAATTTTCTGGGGAGCACCTCCGATCCAGCGGCCTCTTCCCAAGCATGATCATATACTAAGCGATCACTCTCACCGGCCTGCGAGGCATCCCAAATCTCTCCGCTCCAGTAGGTTCCAGCGGCTTCTTGCAGCACCTTTCTTGTCTGATCAAGGAGCTTGGAACCGTTCCGTTTCCCAGGCCATAGCACCACCCGGATGTGCCCGAAGAGATCATCAATGAGCACGGCTTTCACGCTCTTTGGTGTTCCTGCCAGCAGATGCCGGAGTGCTTCCAGAGCTTGGTGGCGCGCTTCATCTAGATGCAACATCAAATCACCCCGTCCAGCCTCATGGGAATGATGCTTTGCGCATAGATCTCTTGGGCCTCAGTCAACCAGTCGCTTGCTTGCTGCTGGGGAATCATGTTTGATGGCCGATAACGCAAATCCGGATACCAACCGGTGGATGGATTCATAATTCCGTTAGGATTAGAGCTTCTCGCTAGAATTGCTGAATATTTGGCTGACCGCGAACCGGGCAACGCCGCGAGCCGTTGAGCTTGCTGACTGAGCTTATTGAGCCTATGACCCCACGCTTGTTGGCCGTGCTCCAGCAGGATCAATGATTTAATGGTACACTCAGCCACATAACCTGCCAGGTATGCAGCCCCATCGTATCGCCGGGCTACCATAAGCACCGTGGCATCCTCAAGATGCTTTCCCGCCGCTTCGGGGTGGTCATCACGGTTGGGTTGAATCAGCTTCGACATTGTATTACTCCTAGTGCCCATAGGCATTTTAGAAACACTTAACCGTAGAGAGTATAGTGGTTAGAGGTGGAGCAAAGCAAAGAAAGAAGCTTCCCACTTGTGGCTCACTACTATCAACTTAAAAAGCTGACATTCTGCTAGACTACTTAGCCGGCGCGCTCACCGTCAGTGGCTTGGTCAATGTCACGCTGGCCCCAAAGGGACCGCTTACCTTGAGCTGTATTTTATAGGTGCCGGCCGCGCTATATTGATGCACCACCACCCGACCACTGCCGGAACTGCCATCGCCAAAATCCCAGTCCCAACGGTTGACCGTGCTGCTCGCCAGGGGCTCGCCGATGAAGATGACCGTATTCCCCACCCGCGGCCGGGCCGGGCCGAATTCAAAAGCCACCTCTGGCACACTGCGCACGGTCAGGCGCAGGGTAGGCAGCGTGATCTGCCTCAATTGGGGGAAGACCCCCTCCCGATCGAGATAGCGGATCAGCGGCAGCTCACTGAAGATCGAGCGCCGACCCGCTTGCCGTGCGCTGACAGTAAAGATCGTCTGCCAACGCTGGCCTTCCGACAGCGCCGGAACTTTCCAGAGGAGCAGCGTGGCCGAGCGGTCGTTGAGGCGCTGCACGCTGCTGGGTGGATTGACCTCCGAACCGCGATAGTCAACGTCGGCCGACAGGACCTCGGTGATGGTGATCTGGGCCGGCGGCAGAATCTGACGGGAGAGTTGGGCGAAGAAGGCCGCCATACCTTGCTCACTAAAACTGGAGTACATGGTCCCACCGGTGCGGTCGGCCAGCAAGCTCAGCAGGTGCTCATCGGGCGCCCCATTTGCACCGAAGGCGAAGATGCGAATGCCCAGCATGGCGGCTCGTTCGGCCTGGGCAAGCGCCGCCTGGCGGTCGGTCACAAAGCCCGTGCTGACCAGCACGATGGCGCGCGCCGCCTGGGGGCGCCTAGAGCGCAGCAGTTCGTCGTTGGCCAGGCGCAAGGCGCCGACCAAATCGGAACCTTCACCGGGTAGCAGGTCGGCGATCACCTCAGAAGCACGGAGCAGATCGGAGCTCAGAGGGAGGTCTAAGCGTGCCTCGCCGGCATAGCTGATCATCGCCACGCGATCCTGTGCGCCAAGCTGGGCGACGACCGCTTGGCCCGCGCTGCGCACCGCGGCCAGATCAGCCCCGGCCGATCTATCGAGCACCAATACTAGATCCAAAGGGGTTACTTGCCGAGGATTGGTCAGCGTCAGAGTTACTGTTGCCATCGAGGGTTGCAAGCCTGAATCGGAGGGGAAGATAGCCGAGGGCGCGATCCGTTGCGAGGCCGTCAGGAGCGGCACCGAGCCGACCGTCCCCGGCGCTCCGCTCACCTGGAGCCAGACCAGACCTATCAGACCGGCCAATAGCAGAAATTTGCGCATCAGCGATCCCCTCCTTAAGAATCGAGCCTGCGTCCCTGTCGCCGAGCGTCTAGATGATCGCGCCGGAACTCTGGCATGATAAACGGAGAAATCCCGCAAGTCAAGAGCAACTCGTGATGCTCAATACTAACCCTGCTGCTCACCCAGCAAGCGAGTCTGGCTCGCCGGCCTAGTCGGCTCGTTCGACCGGATTGCTCAGGCAGCCAACGCCTTGGAGCTCGACCTCCACCTGGTCGCCCGGCCGCAGCGGGCCGACGCCGGCAGGCGTGCCGGTGGCAATCAGATCGCCGGGCTCCAGGGTGATCCGGCGGGTGATCTCCTCGATCAGCTGGGGGATAGAAAAGATCATCTCGCTGGTGTCCCCCCGCTGCTTGATCTCGCCATTGAGGCGCAGCTCAAACTTCAAAGGCCAACTGACCTCATCGGGGGTGGCGATCCAGGGGCCCAGCGGCGCGGCGGTATCGAAGCCCTTGGCTCGCACCCAGTTGCGCTCCCACTCTTGGGCTACCCGGTCGGAGATGTCGTTGAAGCAGGTGTAGCCCCAGATGAAGCGCTCGGCTTCAGCAGCTTTGACCCGGCGAGCTCGCTCGCCGATCACCACCGCCACCTCGGCCTCATGGTCCACCCGCTCAGAGTCAGGCAGGCGGATGGGCTGCCCCGGTCCGATGACCGCTGAGGGTGGCTTGAAGAAGAGCAAGGGACGCTCTTGCAGCGGGTGGCTCAGCTCTTGGGCATGGGCGCGGTAGTTGACCCCCACGCAGACGATCAGCCGGGGCACCACCGGGGCCAGCAGCCGCACCTCCGAGAGGGGATAGACCTGTTCGCCTTTGATCACCTGATCGCCGCGCACCTCCCCGCTGAGCGGGCAGGTCGGGTCTCCATCGGGGGGAATAAAGCGGGCCAGTTTCATCGTCCTCGCTCCTCCGCTTGCTTCTCGGCCTGGATCAGCCGTTGGTAGATACGCTTGACCTGTTCCTTCTCCCGGGTGGGATTAAACTCATGGCCCACCAGTTGAAAGATTTGCACCCAACGCAGCCGGGTGCCGGCCAACTGCTCAAAGGTTAAGTCCTGCAATTTGATCTCTCCTCTCTCGATTTTGGTGACCAAGCGCCGGCGCTTGGCTCGGTCCAATTTGCCCAGATGATGGCTGACCAGATAAGCCAATAGACCCCGCACATGATCGGCATGGCCCTCGCGTTTGGCCAGGGCAAAGGCCATCCATTTGAAGGCTTTTTCCAGCTCGCCATCGAGGGTGAGCAACGCTTCAACCTCAGCCGGCGCCCGATTGGTACAGCGAAGGACCTGTTCCCCATAAGCCAGCCTAGCCAACTCGATTCGGTTATCCAATCTCATGCCGCCTAGGAATCAAGAGTTAGGGCGATGACCGGGTGCCCCGGCGCAGCTCAGAGAACCGCTTGGCTACTATACAGCGCCTCTTGGGCGAAAGCAAAGAGTCCCCTGTTGCGGCTCGCCGGTACTGTGGAGCCAATGACTTAGTCACAGCTTGCTCTTCCTTCGTGGTTGAGCCCACCTCCCCTTTCGAGTATATTTTTAATGAGGATTGCGGAATATTGACTTTCAGGCCCCATTGATGTATTATAAGAATTACACTGAGTGAGGGCAAGCGTGATAGCTGGAAGAATTATCCGTCTAGCACAGTAAGGATAGGGCCTAGGCGCAAGTATTCTTACATAACATGCAAGGCAGTAGTTTAGGAGGAAGGGTTTTCGTCTAAGATGACAGAACAGAGATCAGATGGATGATATGCAATGCTAGGTAGGACAACAAATCCAGTTCAGGTAATTCGTGAGTTCCTGAAACTCGAATCAGCAAGCGGTCTTCTTCTGATAGCTGCAATGATTGTCGCTCTATTCCTGGAGAATTCACCGTTATCAGTCTTGTACGACCAATTATTAGAGCTGCCTGTTGGCGTTCGTGTTGGCGTGTTGAGTATTGATAAACCATTGTTACTGTGGATTAACGATGGATTGATGGCAATCTTTTTTCTACTGGTGGGAGTAGAACTCAAGCGTGAGATGAGAGAGGGCCAACTTGCAGACCTTTCGCAGATTACTTTACCTGGTATTGCCGCTATTGGAGGAATAGCTGTTCCTGCCTTGATTTATATGTGGTTAAACAGAGGTAATGCCGTCGCTCTTAATGGTTGGGCTATCCCTACTGCAACGGATATAGCTTTTGCTTTAGCGATATTGTCCTTGCTTGGCAATCGCGTCCCATTGTCATTGAAGCTACTGCTAATGACCGTGGCAATAATGGATGATCTGGGAGCCATTATCATTATCGCTGTCTTCTACTCAACCGACATTTCGCTTCTTTCGCTTATCTTGGCTGCAGTAATGCTGGTAATCTTGTTTGGTCTGAATCGTTCAGGCGTGACCCAAATTGCACCTTATGTTCTAGTTGGGATCATTCTATGGGTTTTTGTATTGCAATCAGGTGTGCATGCGACTTTAGCTGGTGTTGCAGTGGCTTTTGCTATTCCTACGGGTGCAAAAAACAAAGAGGCGCCTTCCCCACTTCGCCATTTGGAACACTCACTCCACCCCTGGGTCGCTTTCGGGATTATGCCACTCTTTGCCTTCGCCAATGCGGGGGTATCGCTGAAGGGGATTTCCTTGCCTATACTACTGCAACCAGTCCCTCTTGGTATCATCCTTGGTCTTTTTATTGGCAAACAACTCGGGGTTTTTGGATTTATCTGGCTGGGGGTTAAGTTGAGGATAACCAGGCTACCTGATGATTTAGGTTGGTTTGAGCTTTATGGAATGGCTATTCTCGGTGGAATTGGGTTCACGATGAGTTTATTCATTGCATCTTTAGCCTTTGAGCATGATGCGGTAGATTACATTGTGGCAGATCGGTTGGGGATTCTCCTGGGATCGTTACTGTCTGCTGTGCTCGGATATATTGTCTTGCATTATGCGCTAGGTCGCAAAAAAAGGCGGTTTTGAAAGGTAGTGTTGCCAGCCAAGTTGTCGTATAATAGGGGTAGTTCTGCTAGCCTGGCAGCATCTTAGCTCAAGCGTTAAGCTGGCTATCACCCAGGTGAGAAAGGAGTAAGGCATGAATATAAGAATGCATATGGTGTACTGGAAATCCGATGAATTCTGGCTCGGAAAACTACTGGAACATCCTGAAATAATGACCCAAGGCAAAACGCTTGAAGAACTGGAAGAAAATATCCGGGATGCATATTTGATGATGGTAATGGATGAAGTGACTATAGTCATTGCCAGTAGTAACCCATTGTTTGAGGGACGCAGCGACGGAGGATCTGTTGCGCTCGCCGGCTCATGGACGCCACAAACCCGTTAAAAGCTCGCCCTAGAGCCTTCAATTCCAACCAGCAAGTGTTCTCTGCAAGCACCTCTTTGACCCATTTGATCCACGGTTCCGCCGCATTCATCTCCGGGCTGTAAGCCGGCAGCCGCTGGCTGTGAATCCGATCTCGCGCCAGAGCCTGCCGCACGATCACTCCTCGATTCCAAGGGGCGGAATCCCAGACCAAATCAATGCGGTATCTCTCCAGCTTGCTCCTGACCTTCTCCAAAAAACGGGCGGTATTCTCTTGGTTGAACCAGTCCACTTGCAAGGTGATCACTCCTCCCAGCGGTCGCACTACCGCCAGGTAAAACCGCAGCTTCTTCTTCCCCGGAGAGAACGAATCAACTTCAGCAGGTTTCCCCTTCAAGCACCACATCAGTCGCAGTAGCACATCCATCCAGATCTGGCCTTGATCGAGATAGACCGTCACGCTCCGAGCACAGCGAGATCTCTCCAGCTCCTGAAGTGCTGCCGCAAAGGCCTTCTGCTGGTTGGGATCAGCCTTCTTCAACCGTTTCCTCGGTCGCTTACGCACGAAGTTCAAGCGGTGCAGGTAGCCAATGGCCGTCCGGTAGGCGATGGTCTGGCCGAAACGTTGCTTGACAAAAGCCATGATCAGTTTCCCGGTCCATCTACCTCTGGGGAAACCCACCTGCCGGGGTGATTGTTGGATGGCCGCCTTCAGCTGTGCCAGTTCTTCAGCAGAGAGCAAGCGACGCGAAGGGTTTCCCGGGAAGTGCGGCCGGTTTTCCCTCCGGCCCCTTTGCGTTGAACTGATGAACCCACCCTTGGACCGTTTGCGCATTCCGTCCCAGCAGCTTTGCCACTTCAGTGGCCGGTTTTCCCAGTGCCACCAAGGCCAGGGCCAGGAAGCGCTCTCGGACTCTAGCGTGAGGGGCTTTGCTGCTCCGGCGCAGGAGCGTCTCCGGGGTCTCTCCCCAGCGGGGATCGAGCTTGAGTTGATGCATCGGTGAAGACCTCCCCTCCCAGCAAGAAGATAGTCAACTATTGTAACTAGTCAAACCTCATGGTCCAACTCGCAAAGACTATAGTGGGACATCACCTCGCGATGCAAGAGGTAACGTGGTTGGGAAAGGCGATCCTTACAAACAAACACTGCATGCGTTTAAAAAAGTTGAAGAAGCTCTTAAACAGGCAGGTGCATGGTTGACGGATGTTGTCTCGACTCGCATATATGTGAAGAATAATGATCACTGGCCAGCGATATCAAAGGCTCATGCACAGGTTTTCAAAGGGATCAGGCCAGCTTTCTGCGGTGTTGTAGTGGATGATCTCTATGACCCTGAGGCGCTTGTGCATGTAGAAGTTGTGGCCATAGTAGAACCATAAGTACCTGTGCCAATCATCTCCGATGGCCGTATACCACTCATCAAGGCTTGACGGCCACCACCATACCGTTAGCCCCATGGCTTGGCTCCATTGGTATTTGTCGGACCTCAACGAATCCAGCCTGGGTCAACCATTGAGAATAGTCACTCCACGCGTATGCCCAGCCCTCAGCGTAGACTAACATCGTAAGGGAAAGCAAAGCCGCAAAGAGCGGTCCTGTCTGGTCATCATCCATCATCCAGTCATAAATGATCACCGCTCCACCTGAAGATAAAGCATCGTACGCCTTTTGAAGGATAATCTCATTCTTGCTAGAATTCCATGCATGTAGCACACGAGAGAGCAGAAGAACATCTGCCCCATCAGGCAGAGGCCCCTCAAAGAAATCCCCCAGTCGTACACCAATTCGATCGCTGAGTTGCGCACACCTAATTCTCTCAGTAGCAATTGCACAGGCTTCAGGAAGATCATACACGATTGCTTTTAGATGGGGATAGCGTTTGGCTATTTCGATGGTGAAGACACCTGGCCCTCCTCCAACATCCAATAGATTGTTATAAGATATGAAGTCAAATCTCTCAGCAAGGATCTTGGCCGCATAAGCCCCACCACTGTACATACCTTCCATGAAGACCCGC
>CAJXGD010000030.1 GCA_913053845.1 uncultured bacterium
TGAGCTTGCAGCCGCTGCAGCTCCACCGTGAGCCTCTGGCAGTTGGGACATTCAACAGTCATAATCTCTCGTACCCATCATAGCCGATCCTCGAGACGCTAAACAAGTACGAAATTATAGAGGCTAGCGCAGGAGCATGGTGATCTTTATGTAGGGGCAACCCCCTGTGGTTGCCCAGGGCAGGCACAGGGGCCTGCCCCTACCTAGCGCAGGAGCAGTTTGCGCACTTGGGAGCGCCAGATCTTCCCATTGAAGCCGCGCACCTTGACCACATACAGATAGACCCCGCGTGCCAGTGGGCGCCCCAGTTTGTCGCTCAGCCTAAAGCTCAGCCGCTGGCCGCTGGCCTGCGCGCCGAGAACTAGGCGCCCGGCCAGATCGTAAAGGCGCAGCTCCAGGCCGGTGATGCTTTGGCCATGGGCGATTAGTGCGACACTGCTGCCACCCTGCGCTACGCCTCTTAGCGTCAAAGCCCTCACTTGCAGAGCAGAAGGGGGATTTAGCTCCGGCTGCAGTTGGGCCAGGGCTCGCAAGGCCGAGGCCCCGGAGGCCGAGAGGGCGCGCCGGGCGATCGCGGCCACGTCGGCCGAGGTGATGGTGGCACAGGTAAAATCACTGCTGGCGAAGATGGGCGGGTTAGCTTTGGGTACAGTGAAGGGAAAGGCGATGTCTGCCGCTTCCAGTTGGGGCACGGTGAGCAGGCCAGCGAAAGCGTCGGAGCCGCAGCCAGCGGCCAAGGCATTGATGATGGCGTTGGCCAGCGTGATCGCATCGTCAATGCCCACCTGCCGGTCGGCGTTGAGGTCCCCGCCGGGTGAGAAATGGACCAGACCCGGGGTTGCTGCCACGCTGATCGGGTTGCCGTTGGTGTCGGTGACCGTCAAGGTGATCAGCGCTGAAGCGGAGGTATTGGCCTGCACGCCGGCCTGCAGAGCGATCGTCACCAAGGGTGCCGGTCCGGCGGTGGGTGGGCTGCCTGACTTGAGGCTGACCGTGAAGCTGGCCCGACCGCGCCCGTTGTCCACCTGGCAAGCGCTGACCTGAGTCTGATAGGGAAGCAGGCTGCTGGTCTGTACCGTCACGCCACCGATGCCATTGCAGAGGCTGCCGGCGATCTGCACCATCACCGGGGTGTAGCTGAGGCTGGCTGAGAAGCTCTGCACTCCGGGGGCCTTAAAATTGGAGGCTTCAAGGACGATCTTGGTGGTGGGTGGGAAGTCCTGCCCGGGCGACTTAATGATAACCGTGGCGTCTTGCAGGCCCAGGTGTGGCTGTCCACTCTCGATGGTCAGCGTCTGGGACATCAGCACCCGCGGGCTGACCCCTCCTGGGATTTTCGACTGAGTCTGTACACTGCCGGAGCGCACTGCCGGCGCCAGGATGAAGGCCGTCTGTAGGCGCAGCGTCTGTCCCAAGCCTGCGCTGGGCTTTAGCTGGATCTCCAGGGTAAAGTTTGTAGTGGCCTTGGCACTAATGATTGAGTTGATGGTGAGGGGTGGGGTTTGCAGCGAGACGCCCAAGCCACCGGAACCGTTGAACCCACCTGTGGCTGCGAGGCCGGCACCGAAACAGACCGTCTCTCTGGCGAGATTGGTCCCTGTGCCGGAGACGCTAGTCGGCTGGATGGTCGCGGAGCTAGTCAGCGTGGCAGAATTGATGGCCCTGGACGCCGAGGCACTACCAATGTTGAGCACGCAGACGTCCACCAGCGCCAGACCATAGTTAGGGTCGCTCCGACCTTGATTGGCCGCGTCCACCGCGAACCGGAACTGCTGGGTCACTGAGGGATTGGTATTAACGGAGATCAGCTCCGAGGGGAGCAAACTCAACTGAGAGAGCGCTCCCAGACCGAGCGTGAAGGTCGCCAGCGACTCGATCGTAGTGCTAAAGTTGCTGATTAGCCCACCTTGAATGGACTGATAGTTTATATGGGCACGCAGATGGATGGTGTCCCCTAGCTGATTCGCGGACCAGTTGTTGGCAGACTTGGCCTGGAGCGCGATGGCCAAAGTCTTCACGCCGCTCAGGTCGAAGGCCGGCGAGAAGCTCATCACGGCGCTGAAGGGGGCGCCACTGGGCGTCGAGATAGCCTGGGCAGTGGCGATGCACTTCTTGCTATCTGGATCATAGATCAGCAGATTATCTGGGCCGAACCCATTGATCGCTCCAAGATCATCGGCGGGTGCCGAGCCGAGGTTGGTCAGGGTCAGCCGAGTTAGCTTGAGCGTTGTGCCGCTTGGGGGAGTTATGACAGAGATCTGCTGTACGATGACCCCGTCATCTCGGAGGTCAACTGGGGCGCCGGGGCAAGAGCTTGCCGGGTTGCCGATCCCCCCGATGACGATGCCGGTATAATCGGTGCCGATGGCCGGGAGGATCTGGGTATGGCCGGTGGGAGTGCTATCGCTGAAGGGGCTGACCTGGCCGAAGGCCATCCCGCTTAAGGCCAACAACAGACCACTGACGAGCGGGATCAGCCAGAGCAAACTTGATCGTCCTTGAGCGCACAGTCGCGAGCTAGCAGTATTCATCTCATCCACAAAACCATGCTAGGCGTGCTGCTGAACGGATACAAGGCCAGTCGTCCGACCGGCAGGGGACGGGTGGCAAGGCCAAGTACAGGGGGGCAGGCCACTTGGGCTTGACAAACTCACCTCTCTGTGCTATAGTGCCCCTCACGTTCAATCCTTGGAAGGAGGGCACACGTATGACCTGTACAAGTAGAGTAGCAGCAGGTGCGGTAATTTATACCCAGCCGGCCTATCTCACCCTCATCACCCTTCCTAACCTCCTGTCCATTATCCTGCCCCGCTAGGGGCAAATAACTCTCTCACTCAATTAGATCGTCTTCAGTCGTTTGGCTCTCAGGCTAGGCCGGTTTGCTCGGCTAGCTTCAGGCAGCGGCTTACGCTTAGCATAGCATAACTGCGAAGATTATCAATTAGGGAGGAATGATGAACTGTCCAAACTGTCAGACGATGATGAAGGCCACTGGATCATCCGGCTGGGCCACCGTCGCCGGTTGGAGCTGCCCGGCCTGTGGCCATGAGCTGGAGATCCGTCAGGATGGCCGCGGCTTTTACTTCCGGCTGGAATCCGATCAATTCACCTCGTTGCAGGCGCGCAAGCGCTCGGCATATTCTCATTCGGCTCCGGCCTCGGGAGGAGCCTAACCGACAATGGCCATGCGCAGCGATGCCGTTAAAAAGGGAATTGACCGTGCGCCCCATCGGGCGCTCTTCCGGGCCACCGGCCTGAGCGACGAGGAGATCCAAAGGCCGCATATCGGGATCGCCAACTCTTGGAACGAGATCGTCCCCGGCCACATTCATCTGCGCGAGCTGGCCGAGCAGGTCAAGCAGGGCATCCGGGCAGCCGGCGGCACACCCCTCGAGTTCAATACCATCGCCGTGGACGATGGCATCGCCATGGGTCACGAAGGGATGCACGCCTCGCTGCCCAGCCGCGAGGTGATCGCCGATTCGGTCGAGCTGATGGCCTTGGCGCATTGCTTCGACGGCCTGGTGCTCTTGGCCAGTTGCGACAAGATCGTGCCCGGTATGCTGATGGCCGCCGCACGTCTAAATATTCCGGCGATCATGGTCACCGGAGGGCCGATGGCCGCGGGTGAGTTCGAAGGGGACACCGTTGATCTGGCCACCGTCTTCGAGGCGGTGGGCAAAGTGCGGGCCGGCCAGATGAGCGAGGGCCAACTGAGCGCCCTGGAGGCCTGCGCCTGTCCGGGCGGCGGCTCCTGCGCCGGGATGTTCACCGCCAACACCATGGCCTGCATCACCGAAGCGCTGGGGATGAGCCTGCCCGGCTGCGCCTGCAGCGCGGCGCTCTCCAAGCGTAAGGCGCAGATTGCCACAGAGTCCGGTCGGGCGATCATGGAGCTGGTGCGCGCTGACCTGAAGCCTTCAGATATCTTAACTCGCGAGGCCTTCGAGAACGCCGCTCGGGTTGATCTGGCTTTGGGCGGCTCGACCAACACCACCTTGCACCTCCCGGCCTTGGCCCATGAGGCCGGGGTCAGCTTTGGTCTCTCAGATTTCGACCGTCTCTCGCGCGAGGTGCCTCATCTGGCCTCGATGAGCCCCGCCGGGCCGATGCGTATGGAGCATCTGGAGCAGGCCGGCGGCGTGCCGGCAGTGCTGACAGCACTCCGGCCTTTATTAAACGCCGAGACGATGACCGTCACCGGCCGACCGCTCCAGAGCTACCTGCTAGAAAAACTTCCCCGGGTAGAGCGTTTTGGGCAACGGGTGATTCGCCCGCTGGATGATCCGGTGGACCCGGTGGGAGGCATAGCGGTGCTGCGCGGCAACTTGGCTCCGGATGGTGCGGTGGTCAAACAGACCGCCGTGGCCCCGGGGATGCTGAAGAGCCGCGGCCCGGCACGGGTCTTCGATGGCGAAGAAGCGGCCACTCAAGCGATCAACGCCGGCCAGATTCGCCCCGGCGATGTGCTGGTCATCCGCTATGAGGGGCCGGCCGGCGGGCCGGGGATGCGCGAGATGCTCTCGCTGACCAGCCTGATCAGCGGTGGCCCCTTGGACGGACGGGTGGTGCTGCTCACCGACGGGCGCTTCTCCGGGGCGACCCGCGGCGCGGCCATCGGGCATATCTCACCGGAGGCGGCCCAAGGTGGCCTGTTGGCCATTGTGCAGGATGGAGACGAGATCGAGCTGGATATTCCCCGGCGCCGGCTGGAGCTTCAGGTAGACGAAGCCGAATTAAAGCGGCGTTGGCAGGGTTGGCAGCGACCTAAGCCCAAGTTCGCCGGCGGCGCGCTGGCCCGCTATGCCGCATTGGTGACCAGCGCGGCGCAGGGGGCGGTCCTGCGCGACGGTCTGGCAGCCCGCAGTGCAAATGCAAATAAGGAGGAGAGATGAGCACGCAAACAAAGGGCCCGCCCCGGCCGACACACCTCGCCGGCCAGAGGCGCTCAGGCGCGGAAGCGCTGATCGAGGGACTCAAGGCCCAAGGTGTCGAGGTGCTCTTCGGCGTGACCGGCGGAGCGATCATGCCGGTCTACGACGCGCTCTACCGCGAGGGGAGCTTGCGCCACATCATAGTAGGCCATGAGCAAGGTGCGGCCCACATGGCCGACGGCTACGCCCGGGTCACCGGTCGGCCGGGGGTGATGCTGGCCACCTCTGGCCCCGGCGCTACCAATCTGGTCACCGGCCTGGCCACCGCCATCATGGATTCCATACCGGTGGTGGCCATCACCGGCCAAGTGCCTACCGGACTGATTGGCAACGATGCCTTTCAGGAGGCCGACGTGCGCGGGATCACCATGCCGGTCACCAAACATAATTATCTGCTGCGCCGCGCCGACGAGCTGCCCTGCGCCCTGGCCGAGGCCTTCCACCTAGCCCGCTCCGGTCGGCCCGGCCCGGTGCTGATTGACCTGCCCAAGGATGTCAGCAATGCACCTACCACCGCCCCTTGCCCTCGGCAGGTGAGCCTGGAGGGCTACAAGCCGCGCTATGAGGGCCATCCCCAGCAGATACACAAGGCACTAAAACTGCTCAAGAGCGCCGAGCGCCCGGTGATCTTGGCCGGCGGCGGGGTGATCTTGGCCGAGGCCTCTGAGGAGCTGCGCCAGCTGGCCGAATTGCTCCGGCTCCCGGTGGTCAGCACCCTGATGGGGCTGGGCAACTTCCCGATAGATCATCTCTTGTCGCTGGGTATGCCGGGCATGCACGGCACCGGCTATGCCATCAAAGCGCTCTATCACTGTGACCTGATGCTCTGTGTGGGCACCCGCCTGGATGACCGCATCACCGGGGTGCTGGACGAGTTTGCCCCCTGGGCCAAGCTGATCCACATCGACGTGGACCCTTCGGAGATAGGCAAAACCCTGCCGGTCTGCGTGCCCATCGTCGGCGACGCTAAGCCCATCTTGGGCGCACTGCTCCAGGGAGCGCGCGGCTGGGAGTCTCAGCCCGACTGGTCGGCCTGGCATCAGCAGCTCGAAGCCTGGCGGCGAGAGTATCCCTTGGGCTATCAGGAAAAATCCGACACAATCCTGCCCCAACAGGTCGTGCAAGAAGTTGACCGGTTATTGGACGATGAGGCCATCCTGGTCAGCGGGGTGGGGCAACACCAGATGTGGGCGGCCCAGTATTATACGTTCAGAAGGCCGCGCAGTTGGCTGACCAGTGGAGGGCTGGGCACGATGGGCTATGGCCTGCCGGCGGCGATCGGGGCTAAACTGGCCGCACCGCAGCGCCAGGTGGTCTGCATAGATGGCGACGGCTCCTTCCTGATGACCATCCAGGAGTTGGCCACTGCCGTTCGCTATCGTGTGCCGGTGGTCGTGGCCATCGTCAACAACCGTTGCTTGGGTATGGTGCGCCAGTGGCAGCATCTCTTCTTCGAAGATCGCTTCGCCGAGACCAAGCTGGAGCCGCCGCCCTATGACCAGGTCGCTCAGGCGTTTGGTGCGTTGGGTCGGCGGGTGCAGCGACCGGAAGAGTTGCGCCCGGCGCTGCAATGGGCCTTACGCGAGTCCGAAGCGCAACAACTGCCGGTGGTGCTGGATATCCTCGTTGATCCAGCAGAGTGCGTCTATCCCATGGTGCCGGCCGGCCAGCCCAACGTGAATTTTCTTACCGGAGCGGAAGGCGCCTGATGGAGCATTTACACCCCATCTCGGCGATCGTGCTCAACGAGTCTGGCGTCCTGGCCCGCATCGCCGGCATGTTCGCCCGGCGGGGCTTCAACATTGAGAGTCTGGCAGTTGGTCCCACCGAAGATGCGCGCTACTCGCGGATGACGCTGATGGTGCGCGGCGGTGACCGCATTTTGGAGCAGGTGGTCAAACAGCTCAGTCGCTTGATCGAGGTGATCAAGGTCTCTGATCTGGCTACAGATCCCCACGTCGAGCGCGAGCTGGCCTTGGTCAAGGTACATGCGCCGCCGGCGCAGCGCTCGGAGATCATCGAGCTGGCTGGCATATTCAGGGCAAAAATCGTAGACGTGGGCCGCAAGAACCTGATCATCGAGGTCAGCGGCGACAGTGGCAAAGTCAGGGCCTTGATCGAGATGCTGCGGCCCTTCGGTATCGTGGAGTTGGCCCGCACCGGGCGGATCATCCTGGCCCGCGGCCAGCAGGTGACCGCCGGCAGATCGCGGCCAGAAGCGCCGCAAAGGCGGCGGAGCCCGGAAGAGACAGAAATAACTACTGAGGTGATCGTCAAATGAGTATCAAAGTTTATTATGAGCAGGACGCCGATCCGTCCTTGCTGCGAGACAAGCGGGTGGCCATTCTAGGCTATGGTAGCCAGGGACGAGCGCACGCGCTCAATCTGCACGACAGCGGGGTGGAGGTGGTGGTGGGGCTGAGGCCCGAGGGAGCTTCCTGGCAGCGGGCCAAAGAAGACGGTCTGGAGGTGGCTTCATGCGCCGAAGCGGCGCAAAACGCCGATTTGATAGCGTTTCTGGTTCCAGATTCCCAGCAAGCAAAAGTCTATCAGGAGTCGGTCGAGCCGACGCTGAGCGGCAAGCAGACGCTGCTCTTCGCCCATGGCTTCAACGTGCACTATCATCAGATCGTCCCGCCTGCTGAGGTCGGTGTGGTGATGATTGCCCCCAAGGGGCCGGGCAATCTGGTGCGCAAGCTCTTTCAAGATGGCCAAGGGGTGCCCTGTCTGTTGGCCGTGGCCCAGCAGGGCAGCAGCGGGCAGGCCAAGGCCACCGCGCTGGCCTATGGCCATGCCTTGGGAGGCACGCGCGCCGGGATCATCGAGACCAGCTTCAAAGAAGAGACCGAGACCGATTTATTTGGCGAGCAAGCTGTCCTCTGCGGTGGGGTGACCGCGCTGATCAAAGCCGGCTTCGAGACGCTGGTCGAGGCGGGCTACGCCCCGGAGATGGCCTACTTTGAGTGCCTCAACGAGATGAAGCTCATCGTAGATCTGATCTACCAGGGTGGCATGGCGCACATGCGCAGCTTCATCAGCGAGACGGCCAAATATGGCGACGTGACCCGCGGCCCGTGCATCGTGGACGATCATGTCCGGGCGACGATGAAGGAGATCTTGTCCGATATCCAAAGCGGAAAATTCGCCCGCGAGTGGGTGTTGGAGAACCAGGCCAATAAGCCGGTATATAACGCCCTCTTGCGCCGCGAGGCCCAGCACCC
Organism: uncultured bacterium; assembly: GCA_913053845.1. Classification (GTDB taxonomy): domain Bacteria; phylum Bipolaricaulota; class Bipolaricaulia; order RBG-16-55-9; family DRJF01; genus DRJF01. The sequence continues at coordinate 8,156 of CAJXGD010000030.1, forward strand.
CATTGAAGAGGTAGGCCAGCGCCTACGGGCCATGATGGGTTGGCTCAAGAAGTGATAGAGCTCCCCTCAACTTACCTTTCGGGTATCCCTCTCCTATTGTGAGAGGGACTGAGGGTTGCGGAAGATCAGCGACTGGAGGCGATATGAACGCGAATATTGACGTTGAAATCTTCGATACGACCTTGCGCGACGGTGAGCAGACCCCCGGCGTGGGCTTTTCAATTCCGGACAAGGTCAAGCTAGCCCTCCGGCTGGCCGAAGCGGGTGTAGACGTGATTGAAGCCGGTTTTCCGGTCAATTCGGCAGAAGAGCTGGAATCGGTGCGTCAGATCGCTCAGGCGGTCAGCTCGCCGATCTGCGGCCTGGCCCGCGTAGTGAGCTCCGATATAGCTGCCTGTATTGACTGCGGTGTGGACATGATCCACGTCTTCGCCCCGACCTCGGAGGTGCAGATGGCCCATGCGGTGCACACCACCCCTGCCAAGATCATCGAGCGCACCCGTCGGGCGATTGAGCGGGTCAAAGAGGCAGGCCTACTTTGCATGTACAGCCCGATGGACGCCACGCGCACCGATCCGGATTTTTTGCTGGAGATCTGTCAGGTGGCCGGTGAGGCCGGCGCCGACTGGCTCAATCTACCCGACACCGTAGGCGTGAGCACGCCCCATAGCATCGCCGAGATGGTCCGGCGAGTGCGCCGGCAGGTCCAAACGCCGATCAGCATTCACTGCCATAATGACTTCGGTTTGGCCGTCGCCAACTCCTTGGCGGCGGTCGAAGCCGGAGCCACCATGGTGCAAGTCTCGGTGAACGGTATCGGCGAACGGGCAGGCAACGCCTCGCTGGAGCAGACGGCCCTGGGCCTCAAATGCCTGTACAAGGCCAAGATAGCCCTCAAGACCGAAAAACTCTATGGCATCTCGCGGCTGGTGGAGCGCATGACCGGGATTCCCACCCCGCCCTCGCAGCCGGTCATCGGGGCCAATGCCTTCTCGCATGAGAGCGGCATCCACGCCGCCGGGGTGCTGGAAGAGTCGAGCACTTTCGAGCCGGGGATCATGACCCCGGAGATGGTCGGCCACCGCCGCCGCCTGGTCATCGGCAAACATACCGGAAAACATAGCGTCCAACTAGGTCTAGAGGAGGCCGGCTTGCATCCCACCGATGAAGAGCTGAGCGAGATCGTGCGGCGGGTCAAGTCGCTGGGCGGCAAGGGTAAACACGTGACCCACAGTGATCTTTTTACCATTGCCGAGAGCGTGATGGCCGACCTGCCTCCCAGTCAGCGAGCTATCGTCTTGGACCAGATCGTGGTCACTACCGGCAATCGGGCCACGCCCACGGCTTCGGTCGTGGCGCGCGTCAACGGTGAGGCGCGCACCGAGGCACAGTTGGGCGTCGGTCCGGTGGACGCGGCGCTGCGAGCGGTACAGCGCATCTTGGGCAGCTCGCCGCAGATCGAGATCACCGACTTCCATCTGGACGCGATCTCCGGCGGCTCCGACGCGGTGGCCAACGTCTCGATCACGGTCGAAGATGAAGCCGGAAGGCGCTCCAGCTCGCAGGCCGCTCATGAAGACATCGTGATCGCCAGCGTCGAGGCGCTCATCGCCGCGATCAACCAGTTGCTGCGCGTGCGAGCCCATGCCCAGGAGAGGGCTGGCGAACCGGCAGCTCAGGTGGTGAGCTAGTCCATGCCGACACTGCTGGAAAAGATCTGGCAAGCCCATCTGGTGCATCAGCAGCCGGGCCGACCGGATGTGCTCTACATAGACCGCCATCTGGTGCAAGAGGTGACCTCACCACAGGCCTTCGAGGGCTTGCGGCAGGCAGGGCACGCGGTGCGCCGCCCGGACCTGACCTTCGCCACGATGGACCACAACGTGCCCACGATCGATCGGGATCACATTGAGGACCCCATCTCGGCCAAGCAGATCGAAGTGCTGCGCCAGAACTGCCGGGAGTTCGGCATCAAGCTCTACGATCTTGGTAGTAGCCGGCAGGGAATCGTTCACGTGATCGGACCGGAGCTGGGGCTGACCCTGCCCGGTCTGACGCTGGTCTGCGGGGATTCCCATACTTCAACGCATGGGGCGCTGGGCGCGCTGGCCTTCGGCATCGGAACCTCGGAGGTCGAGCAGGTCCTGGCCACGCAGTGCTTGCCGCAAGCCAAGCCCCGGACGATGGCAATTTGTCTGGAGGGCCAGCTCCAGCGGGGGGTCAGCGCCAAGGACTTGATCCTGGGCGTGATCGGGCGGATCGGCATCGCCGGGGGTATCGGCTGCGTCGTCGAGTACCGCGGGCAGGCGATCCGGGAGCTGTCCATCGAAGGGCGTCTGACGGTCTGCAACATGACCATCGAGTGCGGCGCGCGCGCCGGGATGGTCGCGCCGGACGACAAGACCTTTAAATATCTGGAGGGCCGACCGTTCGCTCCGCAGGGCAAAGAGTTCGAGCGGGCGCTGGACTACTGGCAAACGCTGCCCTCCGATCCCGACGCCCGCTTCGATCACGAAGTCGTCTTTGACGTCTCAGATTTCGCACCGCAGGTGAGCTGGGGCACCCATCCCGGCCAGATGACCGAGATCACTGGCCGGGTGCCCGATCCTGATAATTATGCCGACGAGGGGCAGCGCAGGGCAGCAGAGCGCGCGCTGGCGTACATGGCGCTGGAACCGGGCATGCCGATCACTGATATTCATCTGGATCGGGTCTTCATCGGTTCCTGCACCAATGCCAGACTGGAAGACCTGCGGGCCGCGGCCGCGGTGGTGCGCGGCAAACGGGTGGCGGCAAGCGTGCAAGGGATGGTGGTGCCCGGCTCACAACAGGTTAAAGCCCAGGCCGAGGCCGAGGGGCTTGACCGGGTCTTCCGAGATGCGGGCTTCGAGTGGCGCGAGTCGGGTTGCAGCATGTGCCTGGGGATGAATCCCGACGTCCTGCAGCCGGGCCAGCGCTGCGCCTCGACCAGCAACCGCAACTTCGAGGGCCGCCAGGGACACGGCGGGCGCACCCATCTGGTCAGTCCGATGATGGCCGCCGCCGCGGCGATAGCCGGCCATTTCGTGGATGTGCGCGACTGGTTTCGGCAAGGCAAGATAACGGAGGAAGTGACGCTCTCATGAGGCCTTTTGAGGAGTTCTCCGGCCTGGTCGCGCCGATCGACCGGCCGGATGTGGACACCGACCAGATCATCCCCAAGCAGTTCTTGAAGCGCGTGGAGCGCTCCGGCTTCGGGCAGTTTCTCTTCTATGATTGGCGCAGGCGCCAGGACGGCTCGCTCGATCGCGACTTCGTGCTCAACCGGCCGCGCTATCGGGGGGCTCAGGTTCTATTGACCCGTGAGAACTTCGGCTGTGGCTCCAGCCGGGAGCATGCCCCCTGGGCGCTTCTGGATGCCGGCTTTCGGGTGATCATCGCCCCTTCGTTCGCCGATATCTTCAAGAATAATTGCTTCAAAAACGGAATGTTGCCCCTAGAGTTGGCCAACGAGCTGGTGGACCAATGGTTCCAGCGCGTTGCAGCTCAGGAGGGCTATCGAATCACCGTGGATCTGACGGCACAGATGCTGACCGGCTCCGACGGCTTCTGCTGCTCATTCGAGATAGATCCGTTTCGCAAGCGCTGTCTGCTCCAGGGGTTGGACGAGATCGGCCTCACACTGGAGCATGAGAGCGAGATCGGCGCCTATGAAGAAACGCATCGTGAGCCCTGGCAGGCGGCCGTGGCGGGCCAAAGGGAAGAGCAATGAGGGAAGATACCGGACCCCATCAAGTGGCAGTCATCCCCGGCGACGGTATTGGGCCAGAGGTCATCGAGGCGGCCCTCGCGGTGCTCCGGGCGACCGGAGTGCCTCTTGAATTTCAGCGCTATCAGGCCGGCGACGAGTGCCTAGAAAAGCAGGGCACAGCACTGCCGCCGGAGACCTTGGCCGGTGCGCTGGCCGCCGAGGCCGTCCTGTTCGGAGCGGTGGGAAAGACCGCTGCCGAGGTGATCTTACGGCTACGTCGCGAATTGAACACGTTTGTAAATCTGCGACCCACGCGGGCCTTTCCCGGCGTAGACTGTCTCTATCCAGAGCTGAAGCTGGTCATCGTGCGCGAGAACACCGAGGGGCTCTACAGCGGGCTAGAAGACGAGATCACGCCAGGTGTGGTCACCGCCACGCGGGTCATTACCCAGGCAGCTTCGCAGCGCATCGCCCGCTTTGCCTTTGAGTACGCGCTCCGAAACGGCTTCGGGCAGGTGACGGCCATTCACAAGGCTAACGTGCTGCAAAAGAGCGACGGGCTGTTTTTGCGCGCCGCGCGGGCCGTGGCCGCGGAGTACCCTCAGATCGAGTACCAGGAGGCGCTGGTAGACTCGACGGCCATGAATCTGGTGTTGCGTCCGGAGCGCTTTCAAATCCTGCTCACTCCCAACCTGTTCGGCGACATTTTGAGCGACCTGGCCGCCGGGCTGGTCGGCGGGCTGGGCCTCTGTCCCAGCGCGAACTTGGGCGACAAACATGCACTCTTCGAGCCGGTCCACGGCAGCGCTCCGGACATCGCCGGGCGGAATATAGCCAACCCTACGGCGGCCATCCTCTGCGGCGCGATGTTGCTGAGACATTTCGGCGAGCTTGCAAGCGCAGAGCGGGTAGAGAGGGCTTTGGAACAAGCCATCGCGGCAGGCCAGGGCACGACCGATCTGGGCGGCTCACTCTCCACGACCGAGATGGCCCAAGCGGTCATCGGAAGGATGCCCTGATGCCCGAACCGGCACCGCGGATATTCATCTATGATACCACCTTGCGCGACGGCGCCCAGAGAGCCGGGGTCAACTTTTCGCTGCCGGACAAGCTGAAAGTGGCCCAGAAGCTCGATGAGTTCGGCATCGATTACATTGAAGGCGGCTGGCCGGGTTCCAACCCCAAGGATATCGAGTTCTTCGAGCGAGCGCGCTCTCTCTCGCTCAGGCGGGCCAAGATCACCGCCTTTGGCAGCACCCGTCGTGCGGGAATAGCTCCGGAAGACGACGCCAATTTGCGGCAACTGGTAGCCGCGGGTGCTCAGGTGGCGACTATTTTCGGCAAGAGCTGGCTGCTGCACGTAAAAGACGTGTTGCATACCACGCCGGAGGAAAACGCGGCGATGATCCGCGACTCGGTGGCCTTCCTCAAGGCCAATCTGCCGGAAGTGATCTACGATGCCGAGCACTTCTTCGACGGCTACCAAGACAATCCCGCCTACGCGCTGGAAACCTTGAGCGCGGCGGTAACCGGAGGAGCCGATTGGCTGGTGCTCTGCGACACCAACGGCGGCTCGCTGCCCGAAGAGATTTTTGCCATCACTCAGGCCGTCCGCGCCGAGTTCGCGGTGCCCATCGGCATTCATACCCACAATGACGCCGAACTGGGCGTGGCCAACGCTCTGGCCGCCGTGCGCGGCGGGGCCCGCCAGATCCAAGGCACGATCAACGGTTACGGCGAGCGCACCGGCAACGCCAATCTTTGCTCGCTGCTGCCCAACCTGGCGCTTAAGCTGGGCTATGCCGTGCTGGATAGCCCGGAAAAGCTCCAGCAGCTCACCTGGTTATCGCGCACCATCTCCGAGCTGGCCAATCTGGAGCATGACGAGCGCTTGCCCTACGTGGGAGCCAACTCCTTCACCCACAAGGGCGGCACGCACGTCAACGCCATGCTCAAGACGGCGCGCTCTTTCGAGCATGTCCCCCCGGAAGCGGTGGGCAATCAGCGACGCTATCTGGTCTCCGAGCTGTCGGGCAAGAGCAATATCTTGCAGAAGGCCGAAGAACACGGCCTGAGTCTCGCCAGCCAGAGCGAACAGGCGCGCCGAGTCTTAGCACAGCTTAAAGAACTGGAATATCAGGGCTATCAGTTCGAGGATGCCGAGGCTTCTTTTGAGTTATTGGTCAAGCGCGCCCAAGGTGAGCTGCCGCAGTTCTTCGCGCTGCGCCACTACCACGTCCAGGTGCAGCGCGACACCGCCGAGGTGCCCCATGCCTCAGCCTTGGTCAAACTTTGCGTGCGTGGCCGAGAGGTGCTCGAAGCTGCCGAGGGTGACGGGCCGGTCAACGCGCTGGACAACGCCTTGCGCAAGGCCTTGCTGGGCTTCTATCCCGAAGTCCAAGCCATGAAGCTGGTGGATTACAAGGTGCGCATTCTGGAGCGGGATCGCGGTACGGCAGCCAAGACGCGGGTGTTGATCACCACCCGCGATGATACGCACCCCTGGAGCACCGTGGGGGTAGCTTATGACATTCTCGAGGCCAGTTGGCGCGCCCTGAGCGACGGCTATCTCTATGGGCTGCTGCGTGGTCAGGTTGCGTCGGCGGCGTAGCTTATGCCATAATGCGGCCATCAGCAGAGGAGGAGCTGCATGAAAGGCCACTTGGGACCAGATGAGCAGATGTTACGCGAGTTTATCGCCAAGCTTAAGCACCTGGATGATCTGGCGGTCATCGGCTCCAGAACGCTATTACTGATGCGCGGCGAGCTGCTCTATGCCGATGAAGAGCTGCGGCGTGAGGCACAGGATTTGCGCCAGAAATACAGCTATCCTCACGATTACGTCTATGATGTCGAACAGGCCTGGGAGCGCTGCTCGGTCGACTACCCTCAGTTGCGCGAGACCTATCGGGAGACCCTGGCGATGAACAAGCGCTTTATCAAAGCCATCGAGCTCTTGGCCGAGCCGGGCACCGACGTAGAGCGCTTTGGCAAGGCGATCGGAGTCATCACCGGGACGGAAGAGGTGCTCAAGTCCCTAGAGGCGCGGCTCGATCAGGAAGTTCAGGCGGTCGGCGAACTATCCTCGCCATGACGGTATGAGCACCGCCGAATACCGTTCAGGTGCATCGGTTTGTTAGCCTCCCAAGTTGAATCCCTTGTCGAAAGAAAACCCATAATCCCATATAGTAATCAATATCTTCCTGCCGGCTTTGTGCTAATTATGAAACCGGAATGTTGGGGTTCGTTTCTCCCCCCAGCAACGGGATTATTTATCGGCTGATGCAATCCAGGTGTTGCCTACCATGCGCAGGGTCTCACCTTGCTTCAGGGAATCTGCAGTTTCAATTACCTCATTGATATAATCCGAACGAGCAGGCTCTTCCAGTTGCCTGACCAGCGCCATGACCGGTGCAGCTAAATCTGATATCACATCCCAATAGGCACGACCATCATCAACCTCAATGACATCGATTGCCATCTTTTCCAGTGCAATATTTCTGAAGCCTGCTGATACAAGGACATCATATAAACGCTTTGAATCGGCGAACGCAAACATGCTAGGGGTACCGGGAGGGGGGACGGGGATATCCATGTACTTTCTCAATGTCTGCATGAGCACACTAACAAACGGATTCTCCCCCGGCTCTGCCCAGCAGGCCAGACTGATGCGTCCATCCTGTTTCAGCGCCTTATGGGCGGAAGCGAGGCAGGCCAGTGGATCCGGCATGAACATCAGTCCCCAACGGATGGTCACCGCATCAAACGAACCTTCTTTAAAATCCAGTGTTTCAGCATCAATACAGTGGAACTTGATGTTGTCGAGGCCTTCTGATGCGACCTTTTCGCGGGCAACGGCAAGCATTTCATCAACCAGGTCTGTACCGACAATCTCACCGGACGCGCCGACAACCTTTGCGGCCGATATCGCGGGCTCTCCAGTGCCCGAGGCGATATCAAGCAATCTGTAGCCAGAAGCTATTCCGGCCAGCTCAAACATGCGTTCCGTGACCGGCGCCGCGCCCTTCCTCAGCAATGCATCACGCCGCCGCCAGCCTTCGGCAGCCGATGACCAGTTATTGCGCTCGCGTTCTTTCAATCCAGATCTGTCGACATTTGTCATGTTATACCCCCTGAATAAGTTTTATTTCATCTCTTTTTCTTGCCAGTTTGCGGCCAACCATCGATTCACTTGCTATGTGACCCTGATAATGATATGTTGATAGAGTTTTCGGGTAGTTTTGCCCGATACCCGGTATCAGCCGTCTCAGGACGCCATTGCAGAGATATAATAATGCCTGACGCGACGAGAAGTCAACAAGCAAAGCTCCTCGACCAAGTCTACAAGGTGCTCCATCTGCACCGCTATTCCATTCACAGCGAGCGATCCTATCTGAATTGGATCGTACGGTTCCTCCGCTTCCACGGCATCAGCTCGCGGGAGGGTCTCTCGCGACAGGTAGGCTAAGCGATTGGCGGCAGCTGGAGGTTGACCGCCCACCCGCTAGCCCGCCCTGGTCTTGGGGCAATCCGGGGAAATGCTCATCCATAGGTGCAGTTCGATCGGGTGATGCAGACCTTCCAGGCGCTTGATCCACAGGGTTTTGGACCAGCTGAATGCCTCTGAAGGGTTCCCGGTGCCCCAGCGCTGTTTGCTTTGGGTGAGCTGCTTAAGCTATATTTGCGGGCGATGTTCAACAAGGAGGCGCGATGGAACCGTTTCGTGGGATCAAACTGATCGTCTTCGCCTTGGTGCTGGTGCTGGTCTCGTTGGCACTACTGGACAATAGTTCGCGGTCGGCAGGGGCAGGGCAAACGCTCAGCGTGCCGGGCGATTGCGCCCAGATTCAAGACTGCATCGCCCGAGCGGCTGAGGGCAGCACCATCATGATCGCCGCCGGCGATTATAAGGGTAATTTAACCATCTCTAAGAGCTTAACGCTGGAAGGCCGAGGGGCAGACGTGACGACTCTCACGGCCAAAGATGCCAAGGTGCCGGTGCTGAGCATCGCCGGGGGGCGAGACCTGCGGGTGACACTCTCTGGAGTTAAGCTTACCGCCAGTAAAGAGTGTAGCGGCGGGAGCGCCCCTTGCCCGGCGCTGGTGCTCATCCGTGGGGCGGGACAGGTGGTGTTGCGACAAGTTAAGCTGGCCTCCAGCGGAGGAGATGGCTTGGATTTGCACCAAGCTGCGCAGGTCTTGCTGGAGCAGAGCGACATCAGTCAGAATGCCAATTGGGGCGTGACCGTCGGCGACCAAGCCGAGTTGACCGGGCGTCATCTGCTGATAGTCGGCAACGGGAGCGGCGGCCTGAGCGTAGCCGACCAGGCTCGCGTGACCCTTAGCGACGCTCAAATCACTGACAATCAAGGCATGGGAGCGCTCACCCATGATAGCGCTCACCTCAGCCTGCAGGAGAGCCTCATCGAGGGCAACCAGGCCTGCGGGCTCTTCGCCTTGGCTCAAGGGCAGATCTCGGGCGTGCACAATGTGATGCAGGACAACGGGACCGATCTCTGCGGTGGGGCGCCTGCCTCCTTGCGCCTGCCGCTGGTGGCCCAGACGGTGCGACGCCGGATCGCCTTTCCCGGCGACTATAAAACGTTGCAGGAAGCGGTAGATGCGCTGATCCCCGGTGGCACGATCACCCTGGCACCCGGCGAGTATCAGGCTGGCCTGACGCTGTGGAAGCCACTGACCCTCGTGGGTGCGGAGCCGGGGCAAGTGACTTTGGTCGGCCGCAATGGCCAATCCCCGGTGATCTCAATCGTCTCCGGGGCTCAAGGGGTCAGACTGGAGGGGCTGACGCTCAGTGGGGGGCTCTGGGGCGTGCTGGCCGGCGGTCAGGGAGAGCTGGCTCTGGATCACGTGCGGGTTCAGAAGAATGGCGATGGGATTACCCTGCGCGATGCCGCGCAGATGGTCATTGAGAACAGTCAGATCACCAAGAACACTTTCAACGGTCTCTCGCTGCTGGGGGCCGCTCGGCTCACCCTGCGCGACAGTGTCGTTCAAGAGAACGACCATTGGGGCATAGCCCTGATCGAGCCACCTTGTTTCCTGGGTAAGACAGCTTTTAGCGGCAGGGTGAGCGGAGGGGCCAACCGGGTGCAGAGCAATGGCCAAAAACTGAGTGGGGCCGAGCGAGCTTTCGGGGATAAATCAGGAAATTTCTGCCCTCAGGAGCTGGATTTCCTGCGCAGCCTGAACGGTGGGTCCTACTGAATGAAATCAATATAATGATCTCTGGGCGCACCAACTCCGAGGACTTGACATGTACGGAAATCTGCTGTACAATTCAGGCATGTCAGAAAGGAGTTGACCATGGCTATCTCTAGAGCACAAGAGAGAGCGACGAAGAAGACGCGGTTGGATCTGCGGATAACAGCAGACCAGAAGGAACTGATTGAGCAAGCTGCCGCTGTCAATGGTAGCTCGATCACAAGTTTCGTGGTCAATGCTGCCCAAAAAGAAGCACAGAATGTCTTGAGAGAACGCGATACAATGAGACTTACCAAGCGTGATAGCGAGGCATTTGTACAGGCTCTCCTTGAGGCTCCCAGACCCATCCTCCACCTGAGAGAAGCGGCAAAGCGTCACAAGAAAGCTATGGCGCACTGAATGCCCAAGAGCGATGAACTTCTTTATCGCATTGAACCCCTCGATAAATCGCGGCATGATTGCACTAATTTCTCTTGTAGTCTTGAGTCGCTAGACCACTATCTGAAAGGGCAAGCCAACCAAGATCGTAAACGCAGGATCGCCGCTCCTTTTGTGTTGGTTGAAGAAGGTCAAGGTAACGTGCTTGGTTACTATACACTGTCCGCGTTCAGCATCCATCTTGAGAATCTCCCAGCAGACTTGGCCCGTAGACTGCCACACTATCCTGATGTACCGGCCACTCTGCTTGGACGTCTAGCCATAGATCGGAAATGCCAAGGAATGGGATGGGGGGAATTACTGCTCCTAGATGCTTTAGATCGAAGCTGGGAGCAATCGCATAAAGTGGCGTCTTTCGCTGTTGTAGTAGATGTCATCAATGAACGAGCGAGGAACTTCTATCTCCATTTTGGATTTCAACCTATCTCAGGTCACCTCGATAGGTTGTTTTTGACCATAAAGGATATTGAAGAGAATCTCCAGTGATTGCCTTGTCCCTCATGACAACGCTCTCTAACGGGCCAGATAGGCCAACAGACCCAGCAGCGCGGCCAGCACGGCCACCAGCCAGAAGCGCCGGGTAATTTGGGGCTCGGGCCATTCTACATTGGGCAACCAGAAAGAATAATCAATGCCGCGCGCCAGCTCGAAGTGATGGTGCAGCGGTGCGACCTTGAAGATTCTTCGCTTCCAGAAGTGATAGCTGGTCACCTGTGCAAAGACCGAGAGCGTCTCGGCCAGCGGGACAAAAGCGATGAGAGGCAGGAGCAACTCGGTGTCGCTCAGGACGGCCAGGCCAACTAAGAAGCCGCCCAGGGCGAAGGCCCCGCTGTCGCCCAAAAAGAGCCGAGCGGGATAGAGATTGAAGTGCAGAAAACCGAGCAACACCAGGCTAAATAGGACGACGTACTCCGAGAGGGCCTGCTGCTGGGCCAACCAAAAGATAACCAGGTAGGGCAGCAGCATGATCAGCGTCGTGCCAGTCGCCAGGCCGTCCAACCCGTCGGTCAGGTTGAGCGCGTTGACCACGGCGATCAGCACGAAAGTAACGAAGATCACCTTCAGGGCCGTACCAAGCTGAAGGGTCAGGCTGGTAAAGGGAATGACCAGAGCATTTCCTCCTGAGAGTGAGGTCGCTGCCCAGGCGAGCGGCAAGGCGACCACCAACTGCAAGAGCAGCTTATGGCGCGCCTTGAGGCCCAGTGATTCTTTCTTGCGAAACTTGAGCAGGTCATCGAGCAGGCCGATCAGGCCAAAGCCCAGCGTCGAGCCCAGCAGGAAGAGCAGCTTCGCGTCCAGGCTGTGAGTCAGCGCGCTCCAGAGTAGGACCAGAGGGATGAAGATCATCAGGATGATCAGGCCACCCATGGTAGGCGTGCCGGCCTTTTTCTGATGAATATCCGGGCCGTAATCACGAATATACTGTCCTAGGTGCAAGCGGCGCATCCAGGTCTCGTAGCAGCCGGCACAGACCCAAGTGACCGTTAGACCGATCAGGCCAATTCCGGAAAAAATGAGCATGACCTGAGCCTATGATCTGCTCGGCTCCCCGACAATGGCAAAGGTCCCCTGCCAAGTGCTTAATTGTCCTTAGCCAACATGGCGTTCTATAATCGAGCGTCATGAACACTCGCATCGGTCTGGGCCTCGATTTCCATCGCCTGGTCCCGGCGCGCCGGCTGGTGCTCGGCGGGGTTGACATCGCTTTTGAGCGTGGCCTGCTGGGCCATTCAGATGCCGATGTGCTCAGCCACGCTATCGGTGATGCCCTACTCGGCGCCGCCGGCCTGGGCGACCTGGGAAAGCATTTTCCCGACGATGATCCCCGCTACCAAGGCGTCTCCAGCTTGGAGCTGCTGGCGCAGATCAGGCTGTTGCTAGCTCAGCAGGAGTATCGGATCGCTAATATAGATGCCACTCTGGTCGCCGAGCGTCCTAAGCTGGCCGAGTACTTCCCCCAGATGCGTGAGAATATCGCTCAGGCACTGGAGATAAGCCCCGCACAGCTCAACCTGAAAGCCACCCGGCCGGAGGGGCTGGGGTCACTGGGTCGGAGCGAAGGGATTGCCGCTCAGGCGATCGCCCTTTTGAGTCACGAGGCCAAATGAGATATGATGGGCTCTATGCACATCGCCATCGGCGCCGATCACGGCGGCTTCGCGCTCAAAGGGCAGATCGCCCACCTGCTCAGGGAGGACGGTCATGAAGTGCTAGATCTGGGCGCTTCGGTTTTTGATCCTGACGATGATTATCCCGATTTTGCCCAGCAGGTGGCCCAGGCGGTCGCCTTCGGTCAGGCCGAGCGAGGCATCATGCTCTGCGGCAGCGGGGTGGGCGCCTGCGTGGTGGCCAACAGGATTCCCGGCGTGCGGGCAGCCATCTGCCATGACAGCTACTCGGCCCATCAGGGCGTAGAGCACGACCGGATGAACCTGCTCTGCCTGGGAGCGCGGATCATCGGCTCCGAGCTGGCCTTCGAGCTGGTCCGGGTTTTTATTAACGCCTGCTTCTCCGGCGAGGAGCGCCACCGGCGCCGGCTGCAAAAGCTCCAGGCGATCGAGCAGCAGTACCGACGGACTATCGTGAAGCCGCAAGGAGGCTGAGCATGGCAAAGAACCCGTTATTGGCGCTGCAAGAGTTTGGTCAGAGCGTCTGGTACGATAACATCCGGCGCGGCCTGATCAGCTCCGGCGAGCTGGCGCGACTGATCGCTGAAGATGGTCTGCGCGGGGTGACCTCCAACCCCACGATCTTTGCGAAGGCCATCGCCGGGAGCGATGATTATGATGAGGCGATCACCCGCCTGAGCTCGCAAAAGCTGGAGATCGCAGAGATATATGAAAGATTGGCCATCGAAGATATTCGGTTGGCCGCGGAGCTATTTCGGCCCATCTACGAGGAGAGCGAAGGGCAGGATGGCTTGATCAGCCTAGAGGTCTCGCCGTTGCTGGCTCAACTGACCGAGGAGACCGTTGCTGAAGCGAAGCGGCTCTTTCGGTTGGTGGATCGTCCCAACGTCCTGATCAAGGTACCGGCGACGCCGGCCGGCATTTCGGCAGTGGAGCAGTTGCTGCGCGAGGGGATCAACGTGAATATCACCTTGATGTTCTCGCTGGCTCACTACGAGGCGGTCACCGAGGCCTATCTGCGCGGTCTGGAGGCACGGGCCCGCAACGGCGAGCCGCTCGCGCGGGTCAGCTCGGTGGCCAGCTTCTTCGTCAGCCGGGTGGACACGGCCGTAGACCGGGCCTTGGAGCAGCTCGATGCTGCAGGGGCACGTCATGCCGTGCCCCTGCAGGGCAAGATCGCCATTGCCAATAGCAAACTGGTCTATCGACGCTTCCGTGAGATCTTCACGGGAGCGCGTTTTCAAGCGCTGGCCGAGCAAGGGGCTCGGCCACAACGGGTGCTCTGGGCCAGCACCAGCACCAAGAACCCGGCCTATTCCGATGTGCGCTACGTCGCAGAGCTGATCGGCCCCGACACGGTCAATACCGTGCCTCCCGTCACCCTGAACGCCTTCCGTGATCACGGGCGGGTGCGCGGGGTTACCATCGAAGAGGAGTTGGCGGGAGCGGGTGAGGCAGTGGAGGAGCTGGCTAGGCTCGGCATAGACCTCGATCAGATCACCGAGCAGTTGCAACGCGACGGCGTGCAGGCTTTCGCCAGCTCCTACCACCAACTGCTGGCCAGTCTGAGCGAAAAGCTACGCCATAAGGAGAGCTAGATGACCCCACAGGTGCGCGAGATACTCAGTTGGTATACCTCAGATTCTCCGGGAGTGCGGAGTAATTTGGCCCGCATCTTAAACCACGGCAGGCTGGGCGGAACCGGCCGGCTGGTCATCCTGCCGGTTGACCAAGGCTTCGAGCACGGACCGGCGCGCAGTTTTGCCATGAATCCGGCGGGCTATGACCCGCGCTATCATCACCGACTGGCCATCGAGGCCGGCTGCAACGCCTATGCCGCCCCGCTGGGCGCTTTGGAAGTCAGCGCCGCGGAGTTCGCCGGTGAGATCCCCCTGATACTCAAGCTCAACAGCCATGATCTCTTAGCCCCTGAAACTGATCCCATCCCGGCTCAGACGGCCAGCGTGCATGATGCCCTGCGGCTGGGTTGCGCCGCGATCGGCTTCACGATATATCCCGGCTCTGTTCATCGGCATCGGCTCTACCAGCAGCTCCGTGCCCTGGCGGAACAGGCCAAGGCGCACGGTTTGCCGGTGGTCATCTGGTCCTATCCGCGTGGCTCGGCCTTGAGCCACGAAGGGGAGACGGCGCTGGACGTGGTGGCCTATGCGGCGCATATCGCCGCCCAACTGGGAGCGGAGATCATCAAGGTCAAGCTGCCCGGCCCCCAGATCGAGGGCGCCGAAGCTCAAAATGTCTACCAAGCAGAGAGAATCCCCACCGAGCCGCTGGCCGAGCGGGTACGGCATGTGGTCCAGAGCTGCTTCGCCGGGCGGCGGATCGTGCTCTTCTCCGGCGGGGCCAAGGCCGACGACGAAGAGATACTAGCGCGGGCGCGGGCAATTCACCAGGGTGGGGGCTTCGGCTCGATCATCGGACGCAACTCCTTCCAGCGGCCTCAAGATCGTGCGCTCAAACTGCTGGGGGAGATCATGGATATCTACGCCCGGCCGGCAGACTGAGGGCGAGTGCCGTATGAAGCAAGTCAAAATCGCGCCCTCGATTCTAGCTGCCGACTTCGCCCGGCTGGGAGAGGAGGCCCAGGCCGTCGAGCAGGCCGGGGCCGATCGCCTGCACCTGGACATCATGGACGGGCGGTTCGTGCCCAATATCAGCTTTGGTCCGGTGGTGGTGCGCGCTTTGCGCCAGGTGACCCGCTTACCGCTGGAGGCCCACCTGATGATCGCCGAGCCGGAGCGCTATTTGACGGAGTTTGCCCAGGCCGGGGCGGGCACGATCATCGTCCATCAGGAGGCCTCGCTGCACCTGGAGCGCACGCTAAGCCAGATCAAGGCCCTGGGCTTGCGGGCCGGGGCGGCGCTCAACCCGGCCACCCCGCTGGTCCTGCTGGAGGAGGTGCTGGCCGAGCTGGACCTGCTCCTGATCATGACCGTCAATCCCGGCTTTGGGGGCCAGAAGTTCATCACCAGCATGCTCTCTAAGATCGAGCGCGCCCGCGCGCTGCTGGCCAAGGATAGCCTGAGTTGTGAGCTCGAGGTTGACGGCGGCATCAATGCCCAAACGGCCTCACGGGCGGCGGCGGCCGGGGCGGAGGTGCTGGTGGCTGGGACGGCGGTCTTCAAGCATCCAGGTGGCATTCCCGCTGCGCTGCGGGCCATCCTGCCAGCCGGTGGCCGATTTTGATTTTCCGCTGAGTCCCGCCGATAATCACTGAGCTAAGTTTCTCATGCGCCATAAAATCAAACCTCGTTCCTCAGGACTGCTCCACGCGTTGCGGCTTTGGCTAGCTGAGTATCCGCATCAGTTCTGGGTGCTCTTCTGGGGCACGCTGATCAATGCGTTGGGCAACGGCTTTATCCTGCCCTTCTTAGCTATTTATATCCATGAGCGTCTGCATCTCTCCCCGGCCGAGATAGACCTGTTCATCGCTTTTACCTTCGGCATCGGGCTCATCGCCCAGATGGCCGCCGGTCCGCTGCTCGACCGTCATGGGCGTAAGCCGCTGATGGTCCTCAGCCTGCTGCTCTCCTCACTGGTGATGGTCGGTCTCGGCCTGGCCCATACGCTAGCCACGCTAGTTCCTTTGGCGATCCTGGCCGGGATCGTCTTTCCGCTCTTCACCCCGGCCAGCTCGGCGATGGTGGCCGATCTGATCAAACCCACCCGCCGGGTTCATGCCTATGGCTTATTGCGCGTCGTCTATAATCTCGGCTTCGCCCTGGGTCCGGCCATCGGGGGGCTGATCGCCGGGCGGTTTTCCTTTTTGGTGCTCTTTTTCCTCTCGGCCGGCGCCATCTTCCTCTTCTTTCTGGTGGCACTGCTCTTCTTGCGCGAGACCAAGCCACTGGCACCACCCGACTCGACAGGCGAGCAACCACAGCGGCGCCGAGGGGGGTACTGGCAAGTCTTTCGTCACGGGCCCTTCATGGCCTTCTGCGGCATCAGCATGCTGATGACCTTGATTTACGCGCAAATGTACACCAACTTCCCCATCTATCTGACCGGCAGCGGCGGCTTTTCTACTGAGCAGTATGGCCTGCTGATGACGATCAATGCCGCGATGATCGCCTTCTTGCAGTGGCCGATCACCAGGTTGGTCGCCGATCGCCCCAAGACGCACATGTTGGCGCTGGGGGCCTCGCTCTACGGGATCGGCTTTGGCGCGATCGCGCTCTCCAGTCATCTGCTGGCCCTTTCGTTCGACGTGGCCATCTGGACCTTGGGGGAGATGATCGCCGTGCCGGTGGGCTCAGCGCTGGTGGCCGAGCTGGCCCCGGAGCGACTGCGCGGGCGCTACATGAGCGTCTACAGTCTGGCCTGGGGGTTGGGCTTTAGCGGCGGGGCAGTCGGCGGCGGTTACTGGTTGGGCCAACTGCACCCAGCTACGCTCTGGCTGGGGGCCTTCGGCATCGGCCTCTTCTCCGCCTTGAGCTATCTGTTATTGGGACGATTTATCCCGGCTGGCAGAGAGAACTCGCTCGACTTGGCGAATCGGGACAAGTTAGGCCCTTGAGCGGCCCGGCCACTTTGGGGTAAACTAACCCGTTAATCATGTATACCGGCTTGATCGAGACGATCGGCAAGGTCATCGTTTGCGAGGGAGAGCGGTTGGTTATTCAGGTGCCCTGGCTGATCGGCCAGTTGGCCGTTTCCGAGAGCATAGCTATTGATGGCGTCTGCCTCACCGTGGGCGCCCTGGACGCCGAAGCGGGCACTTTTCAGGCCGAGCTGAGCCCGGAGACGCGCCGGCGCACCACGCTGGGAGGACTGAGCGTGGGTCAGCGGGTCAATCTAGAGCGGCCGCTGCCGGCCGACGGGCGCCTGGGAGGCCACTTCGTGCTGGGACATGTGGACACCGTGGGCCGCTTGGTCGAGAGTAGACCGCAAGGGCGCTTCATCCACTGCGTCTTTTCCGTGCCGCCGCAGTTCGACCGGCTGCTGGTGGAGAAGGGCTCGGTGGCCCTTGATGGGATCAGTTTGACCTGCTTTGACGTGCAAGATGGTCGCTTCGCCGTGGCGGTCATCCCCCGGACCTGGGAGGAGACGACTTTGAGCGCCAAGCGGCCGGGTGATCCGCTGAACGTGGAGTTCGATATTCTGGGCAAATATGCGCTAAAGGCGCTGGGGGTCGCTCAGGAGTTACCCCTGCGCTACAGCTAATGAGGAGGCTCTCTCTATGAGCTTTGATACGATTGAGAGCGCGCTGGAAGCGATCCGGCGCGGTGAGCTGGTCATCGTGGTAGATGATGAGCGGCGGGAGAACGAGGGTGACCTGGTGCTGGCCGCCGAGCGGGTCACCCCGGAGAAGATCAACTTCATGGCCATGCATGCCCGTGGCCTGATCTGTATGCCCCTGACCGGCGAGCGCCTGGATGAGCTGGGCATCAAGCCGATGGTCACCGCCAACCAGAGCGTGCGCGAGACCAACTTTACCGTTTCGGTGGACGCACGCGTCGGGGTGACCACCGGCATCTCGGCCTATGACCGGGCCTACACGATGAGAACGCTGATAGACCCGGCGATCAGGACCAGAGATCTGGTCCAGCCGGGTCACGTCTTTCCGCTGCGGGCCAAGCAGGGTGGGGTGCTCAGGCGGGCCGGTCATACCGAGGCCTCGGTGGATCTGGCTCGGTTGGCCGGGCTCTACCCGGCAGCGGTGATCTGCGAGATCATGAAAGACGATGGCACCATGGCCCGTGTGCCCGATCTGGAGCGCTTCGCCCGGCGGCACGGCCTGAAGCTGATCAGCATTGCCGACCTGATTCACCATCGCAGCAAGCGCGAGAAGCTGGTGCAGCGGCTCGCCACGGCCAAGCTGCCCACCCGTTACGGCGAGTTCATCATTCACGCCTATCACACTCTCCTCAATGATAAAGAACATCTGGCCCTGGTCAAAGGCGAGGTCGCCGGGCAGCCTAACGTGCTGGTGCGGGTGCACTCGGAGTGCGTCACCGGGGATATCCTGGGCTCGCTGCGCTGCGACTGTGGTCAACAGTTGGCGTTATCGCTGCGGCGCATCCAGGCTGAAGGGCAAGGGGTGTTGCTCTATTTGCAGCAGGAGGGCCGCGGCATCGGCCTGGGAAACAAGATCAAGGCCTATCACCTGCAGGACCAGGGTGCGGACACGGTGGAGGCCAACTGGCGGCTGGGCTTTCCCGCCGACCTGCGCGACTATGGCATCGGGGCCCAGATTTTGAAGGACCTGGGGCTCTCCACCATTCGCATCCTGACCAATAACCCCAAGAAAGTCGTGGGCATCGAAGGTTATGGCATCAAGATTGTAGAACAATTACCTATAGTTATCCCTCCAAACGACTATAATTACAAATATCTGAAGACCAAACAGGAAAAATTGGGCCATCACCTGGAAAGTATTTTCAGTGAGGAGGGCTGATTGGCCGGAGCAAGCGGTCAATTTCACAAGGGCAAAAGGCCGTTGGTTGGCCTGTCTGGCCGGGGGCTGCGCTTGGCCATCGTGGTCAGCCGCTTCAATGACCGGATCACCGAAAAGCTCCTGATCGGCGCGCGCACTCGTTTGGAGAGCTTAGGTCTGGCTCCGGAGGATATCAGCGTCATTCACGTTCCGGGGGCCTTTGAGCTGCCCCAAGCGGCCCAACGGTTGGTCCACAGCGGCAACTATCAAGGGGTCATCGCTCTGGGCTGCATCATCCGCGGTCAGACGCCTCACTTTAACTATCTGGCCCAAGCGGTCAGCTATGGCCTGATGCGGGTGAGCCTCAATGGCCAAGTGCCGCTGGCTTTCGGTGTGCTGACCGTCGAGCGGCCGGAGCAGGCGGAGGCGCGTGCGGCTTCAGCCTCCCAGACCAACAAGGGTGCCGAGGCGGCCGAGAGCCTGGTCGAGCTGATTGGGGCGCTCGGCGATCTCTGAGGGGTTCTCGTTATAGCACAATACTTATCGGGCTTCTTCTACATCGGCAGCTATTTCCCGCAATAGCTAGCGGTTTGGATGCTCTTCCTGCGATGTGCTAAGCTAAGGGTAGCATAGCTCCGGCCGGCAGATACCGAAGAGGCTCGGTCGGACTGAATTTGGAGTAAGATTGGACATGAACAATCGCTCGCAAACGAGGAAGAAGCGGAGAGATTCACCGCCAGGCATCACGAAGATCGCTGTCAGCGGCTTCAAGTCGCTTGCGAAGGAATGCGCGATAGAAATTCGCCCCTTGACTCTGCTGGCCGGGGCGAACAGCTCGGGGAAGTCAAGCATCATTCAGCCTCTGTTGCTGCTTAAACAAACGCTGCAAGCCAGCTATGACCCCGGACCTCTTTTGCTCGACGGTCCCAATGTCCGGTTCACCTCTGCCGAACAGTTTCTATCCAAATTGTCGAGGCAAACTGCGGAGAATCACTTCACCATCATGGTTGAGACTGAGGGGGGCTATTTTGTCCAAAATACGTTTAGCAAAAGCCCTAAAGCGATGATTGAGCTCGTTGAAACGGTCTTCAGAGATAAAGAGAATGAATGTGTACTACACAGCAACATGACTCATGAGGAGATCGTCTCATCGTATCCACGAGGGAATAATCTTATTAAAGTGTTGTCAAATGGTATGCGTCCTGGTACGGATAGGGAAGCTCTTGAGTGGAAAATAACTCGTACACGGTGTTTCCTTAGTCTTGAACTATGTCAAGGTGAATTGACGCTCTTCAACATATTCCCTGGAATTGAATTTTTGGGACCTGGTACACCCTTCGAATCCCATATTCGCAGATTAATCCATGTACCAGGACTGCGGGGCAATCCCGAACGCATTTACAAGACGACCGCCATTGGTCCAGAGTTTCCAGGTA
>CAJXGD010000031.1 GCA_913053845.1 uncultured bacterium
ATGAACTACCTCGCAGCAGAGCTGACGAGGTATCAAATCGGATTTCTTTTATTTTTCCGATGCAGAGCATCGGGGTATTAAACCATTTTTGATGAACAATGACCGGTAACAGCAGTCAAGATAAGCAACTAGAGCTGAAGAGGCTGCCCAAGTTCAAGTCACTTGAAGAAGAAGCGGCGTTCTGGGATACTCATTCTTTTGCGGATTACCTTGATGAATTCGAGGAGGTGAAGGACCCGGTCTTCGTCGAGCCGCGCAAGCAAGTGGTGTCGCTCCGGCTAGATCAGGAAACGGTCACGTTGTTGAAGCGGCTGGCCGAGGAGAAAGGGCTTCCCTACACCACCTTAGTGCGTATGTGGGTGAAAGAGCACTTGCATGAGGAGTTGGCCGCTCGCCGGCCAGAGGCGAAATAACCGGAGCTCATAACCTCGGCGGGAGCTGGGCGGCGATCAGGTCGTCAAAGAGCATTTCGTGCAGCAGGAGCTCAAGGAGTTGGGAGCCTACTATCCGGAGCGGATGCTGCGGCCTGAGATGGAGATGAATGTTCAGGACGTCTTGCTCTATCATAGGAAGGGTGGGGCACTCAGGTTACAGGCTTCTTCACTTATCTACGAGCATCCTACTTGATTGCCGGCACCTCATAAGTAACCCGATGCACAACTCGGCAAATGGATCACTTGACAAGCCTCGGGCGAGAGGCCTATACTCAATACTGAGAAGGATGGCACGGTAGGGTCGTGAAGCAACGAGCGCAAGTCCCGATCAAGGAGGTATAAGATGAATTTTCGACTAATCGCTGTCATCTTGGTAGCGCTGCTGCTCAGTTTGTCAGTCGGTTTGGGCTATACCGATGGCACGCAAATCGCTCCCCACTCCGCCGGTCAGTCCAGCTCCAAGGATGTCCTTATCTCCGCAGTCTTCTACAATGGATACCAACCAGGTAACAGTGATGAAGCGTTTCAGCTTATCAACATCGGTGATGCTCCCATTTCCATCACTGGCTGGAGTGTGACCGATAATAAGGGGAAAGTTACCTTCCCTACGAAAATCCTGAGTCCAGGTGATAGAATATGGTGTGCGTATTCAGCCGTAGCCTTTCAGAAGACATTTGGCTTTGCACCTGACTTCGAGTACGGTAAAGACTCTGACCCTATGGTTCCCAACATGACGGGGCGAAACGTCAGGTTGAACGATAAGGGTGATAAACTAATCCTATTGAGTGATTCTGGTGTAATAGCTGATGCTTTGGTTTATGGAAACTGGAATACGAATCAAACGGGCTGGAGTGGCCCGGCTGTGCAACACTACTATGTGCCTAATAAGAGCACCAAAGGAGAGATTCTCTACCGTAAGCTAGATCAGGCTAGCGGCCTGCCTGTACCTGACACCAATACAGCTGCCGATTGGGCACAAGACCCCAACGATCCCATCAATGGCCGGAAAGTGTTGTACCCCGGTTGGCATCTGGACGAGTTCTTCCAAACGGCGAAGTTTACCGAACCAGCTGATCTGACAATCTTGGTGGCCCCGGACAACATCTTCGAAGCGGTCAAGGAGCAGATCGAAGCTGCTCAAGAGAGCATAGATATTGAAGTATACGCGCTAGAGCATGCGGCTTTAGCGGAACTCCTAGCCCAAAAGGCTAAATCGGGAGTCAAAGTCAGGGTTCTGCTTGACGGAGAACCAGCTTTCGGAATGACAGATCAAGAGAAATGGTGTACTCAGCAGATCGAGCAGGCAGGTGGAGAAGTTTACTTTATGATCAATGATAGCAAGGCAGGTATTCACAAGCGTTATCAATATCAACATGCCAAATTCATCATCATTGACGGGAAGACCCTGATCATGGGGTCGCAGAACTTGGGGTATACCGGTATGCCAGATGATGACAAATCTGATGGCACCAGAGGTCAACGTGGTATAGACTTGATTACCGATGCTCCGCAGGTCGTAGCTTATGCCAAGCATCTCTTCTCGATTGACTTGGATCCAAATTGGGAAGACATCTTCCGCTGGAAGGCCGCTGACTCCAAGTACGGTGCTCCTCCTTCTGGTTTCTCTCCAGATAGAACTTCTGGTGGTACTGCCTATCAGATTCTTAAGCCAGCCCCGCTAGCTCTTCACGGAAACTTTAACTTTGAGATCATCCAGTCGCCGGAGAATAGTTTGAGGAATATAGACAGCTTGCTGGGTTTGATCGCTAAGGCCGGAGCGGGTGATACTGTGTTAGTGGAGGAGATGGAAGAGCAGGCATGGTGGGGATCTAATAATGGCTCTTCTGGACATAGCCCCAACCCACGCCTTGAGGCTTATATCAACGCAGCTCGGCGCGGCGCCAAGGTGAGGATTCTCCTGGATGGATACTTTGATCCTTGTGAGCTCAGGGTTGTCCCCAAAGGCAATGAGGCCACTCGCGATTATGCAAATGGCATTGCGCAGCAAGAGAAGTTAGATTTGGAGGTCAAGTTGGGCAATCCGACCGGAGCTGGGATCTGTGATAGATACGAGTATGGAAGCGCTCATAACATGGAAGGTATCCACAACAAAATGGTCTTGGTGCAACTGAGCAATGGGTCAAGTTACATTCATATTGGCAGCCTTAACGGTAGCGAAGCTTCGTCAAAGGTGAACCGCGAACTGGCAATTCAGATCCAATCGAACGAAGCCTATCGTTACCTTGCCGACATTTTTGACTATGATTGGCAAGCGCCGTTACCGTAACTCGGAAGCACTACAGTCCAGTTATGCCAACATCTCCCGTGTGATGATCAGCTCTTGGATCTCGCTGATAGACAGGTGATCTGCGTTCCCCATAGAATCCAGAGCTTCAGCATCTCTCTGTGAAGAAACGCTGTAATTAAAGTATGGATTTCACTAAACTAGTAGAATTCTTCAAGTTAGGCAAGCGCCCATCATTCATCCTAGCCGGTATCGGTTGGGTATTCCTTTTGCTTCCAGATGGTGTCCGCGAGGTCTTAGGAATAACCGAACTCTCGCTTGTCATAGAACCGTATATAGGCAGCTTGACCCTTATCTTTAGTGCCTATCTCATATTTTATCTTCTCTATGAAGTGATCGAAAAAGGTAGCACAATACTCAATCGAAAGCTTAACCAGCGCAGGGAGAAGCGGAAAGTTCTGGGATGGCTTACAGGTTTATCAAGTGATGAGAAGATGCTTTTGAAAACGTATATACAAGCGGGTACAAAAACCCAATACTTCTCACTAACTGATGGTATCGCTGCAGGGTTAACTGTGAAGGGCATACTTTACCAACCAACGAGCGCTGGCTTCCTTCAACATGTCGCTCATAATATTCAAGATGTGGTATTTGAACATTTGGCTAAACATTCAGAGCTATTAAAGTAACTATAGTACTACCTCCGTTAAGAAGAGGGGCAGTGACACGAAGTGTTAACTAAGGGCTGCACAGCTTACTCACCTAAGCGGCAGAAATTCAACGCGATTCTGCATATCCTCCGGTTGGCCAGCTTTGGCGACCAGTTCCAGATCCTGAATACATTGCCCAATCGAGATGCGCAAGGGATGAGCATAGAGGACCCCACTAAACGGCTTGTGCTCGTGTTGCCTCTTTGTGGCTTCAGTCAGAAGATCGTCATCGAAGGTGAAGAGCGCTCGATTAAGCTCCGTTGCACGCTCCAAAAGCTCAGGGTCAGGCAATCTATCTGCATTATCCTCCTGGGCGGTGAGCACATCGACCGTCCGTATGCGCAAACCGAGAGTTATGGCTCTGGGAATATGCGCGTCCATGTAAAGCGCAATCGGCATTTAGAGCAACCCTTGCGCCTTCAACCTCGCGAGCAGCAGAGATTGCTGCTTCGCTATCTTGCCAAGCTTGTCCACGCTTTTCAATCGCTTGGCGATCCCCTGATCCAGTTCTCCCGCATGATCCCAATAATAGGCCAAAGCGGCGTGAACCTGGCTAAGGCTCAGATAGGGATGCTGCAGGTGCAGTTCCTCAGGACTCCAGCCATAGGCCAGCCTCTCTGTGATCAGCTCGATTACCTTTAGAGAGGTACCCTGGATCGTCGGTGTCCCCTGCTCATCGAGGATGATGTGCGGATATTCTGTTGTAACGGCCACGGCATCTCCTTTTTAGAGCGTCTCCTGGGCGATGATCAGCTTCTGGAACTCAAATATTCATACTCTATGACCCATCTCAACTACGCTCCGAACACCTGCTGGATCAACCGTTGCACCTCGTCCAGGCTCAGCGGCCCGTTGCTGTGGACGATGGAGTGCAGGCTGCCCCCACCATCGTCGGCCCGCCGTGGGATGATGTGCACGTGCAGATGCGGCACCGCTTGACCGGCCGCCCGACCGTTGTTGATCCCAATCGTCGTAGCGTCAACCTTCATGGCCTGCTGGACTTTGTCGGTGACCCGGCGAACCGCCTCAAAGAGCGGTCCCATCTGCTCTGTAGGCAGGTCCTCCAAGCGCTCGATGTGCGCCTTGGGGATGACCACCGTGTGCCCCGGTGCCAGAGGATTGACATCCAAAAAGGCCAGCGTTAGCTCGTCCTCATACACCGTACGGGATTCCAGTCGGTCGTTGACTATCTGACAGAAGATGCAGTTCTCGCTCATCAGCTTCTCTCCTATTGGTCTAGCCTGTCTTTATCTGCGTCGCTCCAGATGATCGCTGTCCTCACGGCGTTTGAGCCGCGCTTGCACGATCTGTTCAATATTCTTGTAGATCAGCATCGCTCCGGTGACGAAACCCAGAATAAACCCGATAAGCAGATAGAGAAAGATCGCTTCTTCCATATTGTTTATTGCTCCTCGCTCTGAGCCGCTGCGAGCTGCAATTCTACAAAGCGGCGTTTGCCCACCCGCAGCAGTAGCCCATCACTAATCTGGGGATCGAAGTCCGACGAGCTGACCCGCCGGCCCTCCAGCTCGACCGCCCCTTGAGCTATCAAGCGTCGCGCCTCCGAGCGGCTGGCCACCAGACCGGAGCGTTCTAAGAGGTCCACAATCCAGATGGTGCCCTCCGGCTTGAGCGCGGCCCTGGGGATCGTCACCTGCTGAACCTCTTGTGGCCGCCCGCCCTGGGCGAAGACCCGCTCAAACTCCTCTTCGGCCTGTCTGGCTGCCTCCTTGCCATGATACAGACGGACGATCTCGCGCGCCAAGGCCTGCTTTTGCGCCTTGGGATGCTGTGCTTGCAGCGCTTGCCAGTCGAGCTCGGTCAGTAGCTGAACGTATTTTTCGGTCAAGCTATCGGGAATGGACATCAGCCGGCCATACATCTCCCCTGGCGACGCGGTGATGCCGATGGCATTGCCGTAGCTCTTGCTCATCTTGCGCTGGCCGTCAATGCCCTCCAGCAGCGGTAGGCAGAGCACCACTTGCGGCTCCTGCCCGTAGCGGCCCTGTATCTCCCGCCCGGCCAAGAGATTGAACAGTTGGTCATTGCCCCCCAGCTCGACGTCGGCCTGCACAGCAACCGAATCGTAAGCCTGGGCCAAGGGATAGAGAAACTCCAGCACCGAGATCGGCCGCTGAGCCCGGAAGCGCTTGGCGAAGTCGTCCCGCTCCAGCAGGCGGGCCACCGTATATTTGGAGGTCAGCTCCATCAGCTCGGTGAAGCGCAACGGGGCCAGCCACTCCGAGTTATAACGTATCTCCGTGCGCTCAGGTTCTAGAATCTTGAAGGCCTGCTCGGTATAGCTCTTCATGTTATGCGCGATCTGCTCGGCCGAGAGCTGCGGTCGGGTGACGTCGCGGCCGGAGGGATCGCCGATGCGGGCGGTAAAATCTCCCACGATCAGCACCACCTGATGGCCCAATTCCTGGAACTGGCGCAGCTTCCAGAGCACGATCCCGACGCCCAGATGAATCTCGGCGGCGGTGGGGTCCACCCCCAGCTTGACCCGCAGCGGCCGGCCGCGCTTCAGCTTGGCCAGCAGATCGGCCTCACTGATCAGTTGGGTAGTATGACGCTTGAGCTCTGCTAGCTGGGCCTGCGGATCGGGCAGCTTACTCTTCATCCCTTTTCACCTTGTCCGCCGGCTGCCGCACGATGGAGACGACCCGGTCGCCCCGCTCGATGCCGATCACCTTGACTCCCAGCGCATAGCGACCCACGACGCGCACATCTTTGGCGGCGATGCGGATGATCTTGCCCAGCTCGGTGATGATCAGAATCTCATCGTCATCGCAGACCGCTCGCACGGTTACTACCCGACCGGTCTTGCGACTGACCTTGATGCCCAGGACCCCTTTGCCCCCTCGGCCTTGCTTGGGGAACTCAGCGAGTGGGGTCCGCTTGCCATAGCCGTTCTCGGTGATCAGCAAGAGTTTATCCTCGGGAGCACCGGCCACGATCGGTGTCAGGGCCACCAGCTCGTCGCCGGAGTTGAGCCGCAGCCCGCGCACCCCCTTGGAGGGGCGACCGGTGCAGCGGGCTTGCGTCTCGGCGAAGCGGATCGTCTGCCCTCCGGCGCTGGCCAGGATCAGATCTCCCTGCCCCTCGGAGACGGCCACGTCCACGATGCGATCGTCGGGGATGGCATTGATGGCGATGATCCCGTTGGTATGCGAGCTGGCATAGTCATCCAGTTTGTTGGTATTGAGTATGCCTAGGCGGGTGGCCATCAGGCAGTAGCGCTGTCGCTCGCCCGCCAGGCGCAGGGGGACCAGCGCGGCCACCTGCTCTGCAGCGCTCATGCCGATCAGCGAGCGCAGGTTCTCCCCCTTGGCCGCTCGGTGCAGCGAGGGTAGATCGTAGGCGCGG
This sequence comes from uncultured bacterium, assembly GCA_913053845.1. Classification (GTDB taxonomy): domain Bacteria; phylum Bipolaricaulota; class Bipolaricaulia; order RBG-16-55-9; family DRJF01; genus DRJF01. Next base: position 6,759 of record CAJXGD010000031.1, read on the forward strand.
CATTTGTAAGCCTTGTGGGCGGTGGAAAAGACCAGCAGGTGGTCCCGGGCGTTGGCCAAGAAGATATGCTTGATCCGATCCTCATCGCGCAGCCGCATGGCGATCACGCCCTTGCCGCCGCGATGCTGCCGCCGATAGACATCCTCGCGTGGCGCGTTGACGTAGCCCCGGGACGATACCCCCACCAGCAGGTCTTCATCGGGGATCAGTGACTCATCGGTGACTTGCAATCCTCCGGCATCAGCGATGATCTGGCTGCGGCGAGGATCGGCATACTGGTCCTTGAGATCACGCAGCTCCTGCTTGATCAGCTCATCGAGCTCCTGCTCGCTGGCCAAGATCCGGCGGTATCCTTCGCTCGCCACCTGCTTCTCGCGGTGCTCCTTGCCGATCTTATCCCGTTCCAGGCCGGTGAATTGGCGCAGGCGCATCTTCAAGATGGCGTCGGCCTGGATCTCCGAGAGCTCGTAGCGCTGCTGCAAGAGGGCCTGGGCGCTGGGAGCGTCCTTGGCCCCGGTGATCAGTTTGATGATCTCCTCGCGATGGGCCAGGGCCAGCAGCAGTCCTTCCAGCAGATGGACCCGTTCCTCGGCGATGCGCAGGCGATGGGCGGTGCGGCGGCGGACCACCTCGCGGCGGTGGGCGACGAAGCAGCCCAGCATCTCTTTGAGCGAGAGCTTGCGCGGGTTGCCGTTGGTGATGACCAGGAAATTGGCGCCAAAGGTCCACTCCAGCGGGGTATAACGATAGAGCTTGTTCAGCACCAATTGGGGGTTAGCGTTGCGCCGGAACTCGATGACGATCCGCAGGCCATTGCGGTCGGACTCATCGCGCAGGTCGGAGATCTCGGCGATCTCGCCCGACTTGACCTTGCGGGCGATCGTCTCCACGATGGTTGACTTGCGCACCTGATACGGTATCTCGCTGACGATGATCCGGTTGTCTTCGACCTGGACCTTGGCCCGTATGCGGATGCGTCCCTCGCCCTGCTGGTAAGCGCCATCTATCCCCTCGCGGCCCAGGATCAGGCCACCGGTGGGGAAGTCCGGGCCGGGGATGAGGGTCTGCAACTCCTCATATCCCGCCTGGGGGTGATCTATCAGATGAATCACCCCGTCGATGACCTCGCCCAGATTATGGGGCGGTATCTGGGTGGTCATCCCCACCGAGATGCCCCAGGAGCCGTTGAGCAGTAGGTTGGGCAGCTTGGCGGGCAGGACGACCGGCTCTGTGAGTGAATCATCAAAGTTGGGGGCAAAATCCACCGTCTCCTCGCCGATCTCATCCAAGAAGCGCTCGGCAATTGAAGAGAGGCGAGCCTCAGTATATCTCATAGCTGCCGGTGCATCTCCGTCGAGACTCCCGAAATTCCCTTGACCGTCTATCAGGGGGTATCTGAAGGAAAAATCCTGGGCCATATTGACCAGCGTGTCGTAAATGGCCTGATCGCCGTGAGGATGATATTTGCCCATAACTTCCCCTACAATACGCGCACATTTCTTCTGCGGCTTGTCGGAGGTGATGCCCAGTTGTTGCATCCCGTAGAGAATGCGTCGCTGCACCGGCTTGAGGCCGTCGCGCACGTCGGGAATCGCCCGACCGCGGATCACGCTCATAGCATAGTTGATATAAGATTCACGCATCTCATCTTCAATATGCGTGCGTTCGATCTCGCCCATAGATCACCCTCCTCAAGGGATAACTGCGGCACTCCGCCCTCGGATAGAGCGGTGCTTTTGTCGCCAAGATAGCCTGAATTATTGTACGCTTTAGCAGCCGGGAATTCAAGCCAATTGGCCCAGAGCCCGCGCCGAGGTTGCCGGGTCAGGCCACAGCGGGTAGCATCGGAGTGATGGATGGCAAGAGAGGCAGACTGCTGGGCATAGACTACGGCAGTGTGCGCCTGGGACTGGCCCTCAGCGATCGGGGCCGCCAACTGGCCCAGGGCTTGGCCGTCTATCGCCGCCGGGATCTTATCAGGGATTTTGCCTATCTAAAAGAGCTAATAGCCCGGCACCAGATCGCCGCCATCGTCCTGGGGCTGCCGCTCAATATGGATGGCTCGCTGGGTGCGCAAGCCCGCCAGGTGCTGCACTTCAAGACGCAACTCGAAGCGGAGCTAAAGCTCTCAATCGCCCTGTTTGACGAGCGGCTTAGCAGCGCCGAGGCTGAACGGGTGCTCCTCTCGGCAGAGCTCAGCCGCCGCCGCCGCCGTGGACTGCGCGATCAACTGGCCGCAACGCTGATCTTACAAGGCTATCTGGATCAGGATTGCCACTCCAGCTAGCTCTAGCCAGCTCATTTTTCATCCGGAGACTTAAAGCGGAGGGCCTGTACGCGATGATTGCCCTCCTCGGCCACATAGATCGTCAGGTCAGGGCCGACGGTGAGCGCCAACGGCTCGGAGAACTCACCGTCGCCGGAGCCCCGGCTGCCCCACTTGGCCAGCAATATCCCCGCTGAGGTGAACTGCTGGATACGATCGTTGCCGGTGTCGGCCACGTAAATATTACCCTGTTGATCTACGGCGACGCCGCGCGGGGCATTGAACTGGCCGCTGCCGATACCGGAGCCACCAAATGAGGCCTCAAACGCCCCTGAGAGCGAGAATTGCTCGATGCGATCGTTGCCCATGTCGGCGACATAGAGGTGGCCAGAGCGATCTATGGCTAGCCCTTGCGGCCGATCGAGCTGGCCTTCGCCGGAGCCGCGCGCACCCCAACGGCTGAGAAAAACCCCGTTGGAGGTGAACTTCTGGATCAGGTCCAGGTCGCGGTCGGCGACGTAGACGTTGCCGGCCTGATCCACGGCGATCCCGCTAGGTGAGTTGAACTGGCCCGGATCGCTGCCGAATCCGCCCCACTGGGTGATGAAGCTGCCGTTGGCGGTGAATACCTGTACCCGCCGATTGCCCATCTCGCTGACGTAGACCCGGCCGTTGGCGTCTACGGCTATGCCCAGTGGCCCGTTGAACTGGCCCGGCCCACTGCCACGCCTGGCCCACTGCTGCAGCAGTTTGCCTTGGGCGCTAAATACCTGCACCCGGTTATTCTCGGCATCGGTGACGTAGAGCCAGCCTTGGGGACCCTGAGCTATGCCGGAGATGCCCTTAAATTGGCCCGGTCCGCTGCCGAATCCGCCCCATTTGGTCAGCACCTTGATCAGCGAGACGGCCGAGAAGCCGAAGAGCACCGGCTGGCTCTCGTTGCCCGCCTCGTCCACCAGGGTCACTTGGAGGGTGACCTGCTGAACTATCTTGGAGAAGACGAAGAACTCGAAGATACCTTCGCTGCGCCCTTTTAGTTTGGGGTTGAAGCTAAAGGCGGCAAAGCCGGTGGCTGAGACCACCTCGAAGCGTGCCAAGTTGATATCTCCATCCTGATCGCGGAAGCCGATCCGTCCGAACACTTTGCTGCCATCGGCAGGTATCTGGGTGGGAAAGTCTACGAAGGTGATCTCGGGTGAGAGTGGGCTGCCACCTCCCCCTTGTTGTGCCGCCGACGGTCCGGCCTGCCCGCCGAGCAACAGACCGATGAACAGTAAACCGGCTACTAGGCCCTGCTTGAACCGCTGGTGCATGGGCCACCTCCTCCTAACCTGAACCGGTCGCCGGCCGGCTAGCCCCCGACTCAGGCGACCGCTTTGTGCCTCTGTTCAGCATGGAATTAAGGTCTGATTTTTACTATAGCCCCTTTCTGCTCAAAAGGCAATAGCTCTAGGTAATGAGGATTACCGTCAGATTTGTCTTGTCCGTCGACCTGTGTTAGAATGAGCCTGCTGGAGAGGTAGTCAAGCGGTCGAAGACGGCGGTTTGCTAAACCGTTGTAGGGCCAAAAGCTCTACCGTGGGTTCAAATCCCACCCTCTCCGCCAGTCTTTTCTCGGTGGCGAGCTCAGCCGGCCGATCAAGAGCGTGCCTACCGGGCAGCGGCCGGGGCGTAGAATCGCTCTTCGATCAATGGCCAAGCGAAAGCCAGATTCTTCTCCTGAATGACCTGATCGGCATAGCGCCAGACCAGCGGTTGGGCGTTAAAGGCCAGCTTCAGCTCGGCCAGCTCCAGCAAGCTCAGGTCATTGGCCCCATCAACTAGTGCAACCTGGGGGTGTATATCAGCACCGAAGGCCGCCCGCCACACTTGGGCCTTGTCCGAGGTCACCTGCAGGCGCACGCCAGAGAGTTGGCCCGCTTCAAAGAGCAACTCGTTGCTGTAAACCCGATCGAGCCCCAGCTCGCGCTCAGCCCGCTCCGACATGAACTGGAATCCTCCGGTGATGGAGATGAGCATCCAACCCTGACCCTTGAGCCGGGCGCAGAGCTCGCGCGCACCGGGCATAAAGTTCAAGTGCTCAGTGGCCGCCTGAGCTCGTTCATAGGAGATGCCTTGCAGCAGGTCCACCCGGCGCTGCAACCCTTCTTCCCAGTTGATCTCGCCCCGGATGCCCGCCTCAGTGAGCGCATAAATCTCCTCTGCTTTGCCGACCTCCCGGGCCAGCTCCACCAGGTATTCACCATCTACCAGCACACCTTCCATGTCAAAAACCGCTCTTCTCGTGGTTGTTTCTCCGCTCTTTAACAAACCGTTGCTCCTCTTCTGCGCGATGAATGCGCCCATCTTACGCGGGTGCTGCTGAGCAGTCAAGCGCCCCAGAGGAGTCCAACTGCGCTGGATTGGAGGTCAACAGCGACTGAAAGAATCCCCATACTCAGCAAGGCAGCGACCTGCTCATCGGACTGAGCCCTTGGCGGCCGGCGGGAGGGCCTAGCGAATCGGACCTAACGGCCTTTGCCACGCACGATCCAAACGGGAAAATCATCTTCTTGCCCTCAGGCCTCTTCGACCGCAGCGACTTTGCCTCCGGACGGCGCCAGATGAGCGATGAAGAGTATTTCAACTCTCTCGGCCAGAGCCTGCAGACCTCGGTGGCGGCGGCCCGCAGAATCCTTTCGGCGTGATCGAGGAGTTTCTGACGCGCTATGTTGACCCGCTGGTGGCTCAAGGGAAAGTACAGTGGGCCACCTACTCCGAGATGGCCGATGCTTTCAGTGCCTAGGAGCAGGCCAACCCCGGCGTAGATCCGCGCTCCTCCACGAGAACAACTTCTACCGTCGCGGGGGGATGCCCTGGACGTTCGTCTACTTCGAAGACCGCTAGAAGACCCGGCCCAAGTCGCCGCCTTACGACTTGAACGCGCCGGATGCCTCCCGTCCACGCTCGGACGAGAACCGGGGCGGATTATGATAGCTTACGAGGTGCTGGTGAAGTATGCTTCGAGGCATCTGTGCGTCGTGACCTCAGAAGACATCGTGGGGATGGCGGAGGCGCAAGGCCGGTGAGCTTTCGAACAGCCTGTTTTGAGCCTTGGGGTAGGCCGTTGGAGGAGCTAGAATCTGAAAGCGAACCCACCTGCCAAGCCATAAGCTTCTCCGAGTCCACCTCCGGCACCGGTGGTCGGTTCACCGCATTGCAACTGTCTTTAACTTAAATTCTATAGATTTCTTACCCCTTGTTCGATAATCATCCCTACATAGGATCTACGACGCCTTGGCGCCAGACAAGTGAGATCGGCGCCGAGAGGTCATCCTCAGGCAAACAGTTGCCATAATTCGCCATTTGTGGCATAATACACGCATGGAATTTACATGTCTGGTCGAGATCGTCGGCGATGAGCCGGTGTTCGAGACCGGTCTGCTCCTGGCGGGAGACGTGGATCCGAACGATGTGCGGCGGCAGTTGTCCCGCTGGATGAAGGCCGGGCGGATTTACCGGTTGCGCCGCGGCCTCTATGCCCTAGCGCCGCCTTTCCAGAAGATCAGGCCCCATCCCTTCGTGATTGCCAACCACATGGTGCGCGGTTCCTATGTCAGCCTGCAATCTGCCCTGGCCTACTACGGCCTTATCCCGGAAGTGGTGCAGGTGGTCACCAGCGCCACCACAGCGCGGCCCGGCCGGTGGAGAACGCCCCTTGGCAGCTATGCGTTTCGCCACATCAAGGGTGAACTGTTCTTCGGCTATCATCGGGTTGAGGTGAGCCCCGGCCAGCGCGCCTTCATCGCCACGCCGGAGAAAGCGTTGCTGGATCTCGTCTACCTGCAGCCCGGCGGGGACAGCCAGGCGTACCTGCAGGAATTGCGGTTGCAGAACCTGGAGCGCCTCGATCTGGATGCACTGCAACAGATGGCCGAGCGGGCCGGCAAGCCCAAACTGCGGCGCGTGGTCGCCTACGTGGCGCGACTGGCCCGCGTGGAAGCGGAGGAGTACGAGTTGCTATGAAAGCATACCTGGACGAACTGGTTCGGGCTGCACCTACGCCAGCGCATGGGCGCAACGCCGCCCGTGAGTACCTGCAAGCCAGGATCCTGGGCGCACTGCAGCGTGCCGGTGCCATGATCCCGCTGGCCTTTCACGGCGGCACGGCGCTCCGTTTCCTGTATGCCAGCCCCCGCTACTCGGAAGACCTGGACTTCGCCCTGGAGCGGGCCAGGGACCAGTATGACTTTCGCATCTATCTGCGTGCGATTCGGGCCGAATTCGAGGCCGAGGGCTACGCCGTGACCCTCAAAGTCAGCGACCGGAAGACGGTGCATAGCGCCTTTGTCCGGTTTCCGGGGTTGCCCCACGAGTTGAGCCTTTCATCTCACCGGAATGAGGTGCTGGCCGTCAAGATCGAAGTGGATACGAACCCACCGGCCGGGGCAGGGCTGGCCACCACCGTGATCCGACGGCACGCGATGTTGCAACTGCAGCATCATGATCGTGCCTCTTTGTTCGCCGGCAAACTGCACGCCCTCCTGCAGCGACCGTACACCAAGGGCCGAGACCTGTACGACCTGCAGTGGTATCTCAGCGACCCGGACTGGCCGCCGCCCAACCTGACGCTGCTGAACAATGCCTTGCAGCAGACCGGCTGGATCGGCCCTCATCTGACCGAAGAGAACTGGCACCTCGTCCTGCGGGATCAACTCCAACGGCTCGATTGGGATCGGGTAGTGGACGACGTACGTCCCTTGCTCGAGCCGGGTGCCAGTCCGGACCTGCTCACGCTGGACAACGTGCTGCGTGCCATCGGCACCGACCTACGCAAGCTGGGCAAACCGACGGCGCCGTCCGGATCTTTATCTTGACTTTAACCCCCGTTCTATGGTCTTTCTACCCCATACGGTCTAGGATGCACGGTGCAAAGGAGGAATAACGGGTTGTACGGGTCTCTACAGCAATGCCAATAGGAGGCGATGTCATGCGCGGTTTATTCTGGTTTTCTATCCGGTTGCTAGGCCTAATCGGCCTGATCTTATGGGTAGCATCGTCCGGTCAGGCCGGCTCCACACCCGGCTATACGCTCTCCAGCGCCGATCCTGCCAAGCTGGGCACGGTGCAGCACGACCTGACCTACTGCGTAGCCGATGGGGTACCCCTCAAGCTGGATCTGTACTATCCTGACCGGGCCGACGGCCCGCTGCCGCTGGTGGTGTACGTCCACGGCGGCGGCTGGACGAGCGGGGACAAGTCCGGGGGAGCAGGCGCGCGTGACATTCCTCCCTTGCGCGAGCGGGGCTATCTGGTAGCGGCGATCAACTATCGTCTCGCACCTCGGTTCAAGTTTCCCGCCCAGATTGAAGATGTGAAATGTGCCATCCGCTCATTGCGCGCTCACGCTGGGGAGTGGGGCCTCGATCCGGGGCGCATCGGCGTCTGGGGTGGCAGCGCCGGGGGGCATCTGGTGGCGCTGCTGGGTACTCTGGACGAAGGCGTCTTCGAGGGCAGCGGCGGCCATCCGGAATACTCAAGCCGCGTGCAGGCCGTAGTTGATATGTTTGGTCCGGCGGATTTGACCCAACTGTTCGCGGGGGCCAGCTCTCAGAAGCTGGAAGAGGTCTTTGGGACGACCGATCGCAATAGCGAGATCGTGCGACAGGCCAGCCCGGTAAGCTGGGTTTCATCGGATGATCCGCCGTTTCTGATCCTGCACGGCGAGCGGGACACGCTCGTGCCGCCGAGCCAATCACAGGAGCTTTATGACCGGTTGCGCGAGGCCGGTGTGCCGGCCACCCTGGTGATCGTGAAGAACGCCGGACACGGCTTCGCGCCCGTCGGCGGGCCCATCGAGCCCAGCCGCGAGGAGCTTTCCCGCCTGATCGCGGACTTCTTCGAGTAGCGCCTATAGCAAACGCGGCGCCCGGCGGCCCATTGTCTCGGAGTATGAAGCGCCTATTGGCCGATTGGCTTCCTACCGATCAGTGGCTACAATGGGACCGGTGATCTCTATGCAGAAAGCCAGCCATGTGCTTTCCCTGATCGAACAGTCGGAACTAAAGGCCCAGGTATAGGGGGAGATGACGGTTTAATGCCGATACCCGACTATCAAAGCCTTATGCTCCCTTTTCTCCGGCTCTCCTCCGATGGTGAGGAGCATCGGTTCCGAGATGTTGTCGAGCAGTTGGCAGCAGAGTTCAAATTGACGGATGAGGAACGCAGCGAAATGCTCCCCAGCGGTGCCTCACCACGGTTCAACAATCGCGTCGGTTGGTCCAAGACTTATCTCAAGCAGGCGAGGCTCCTTGAGTCTCCCAAAAGGGGAGTTTTTCAGATTACCGATCGCGGCAGGGCGCTATTGAACGAACGACCAGCGCGCATAGATGTTGCGCTCCTCAATTGCTATGAGGAGTTTCGCGCGTTCAGAGCTAGGCGCCGTGATCGATCCACAAGCAGAGAAAGTCGGGCACAATCAGCGCTCAGCACGATGGAAACACCCGAGGATGCCCTTGCCTCCGCTTACGAGAAGCTAGAGGAAGAGTTGGAAGCGGAACTACTAGAACACATTAAAAGCACCTCCCCTATGTTCTTTGAGCGCTTGGTGGTCGAACTTCTGGTGAAAATGGGTTACGGCGGGAGTCGAGAAGATGCGGGGCACGCAATAGGGCGGAGCGGAGATGAGGGAATCGATGGGATTATTAAGGAAGATAGGCTGGGACTCGATGTCATCTACGTGCAAGCCAAGCGCTGGAACGGCACGGTCGGTCGACCTGAGATTCAGAGATTCGCTGGTGCACTTCAAGGCCACCAAGCCCGCAAGGGCGTATTCATCACTACATCAAGCTTTTCACAAGGGGCCAAGGAGTTTGCAGGACGCATTGACTCAAAGGTGATTCTGATCGATGGAGAGCGTCTGGCCGAACTCATGGTAGTGCATAACGTTGGCGTTTCGACCGTTGGGAACTATGAGGTTAAGAAGATAGACCTCGACTATTTTGAGGGAGAGTGAGGGTCAATCCTAATCAAAACGGCGCCACATTGCTTATCGTTCTATAGGCGAAACATGGCTTTGAAGCAACGATGAAAAAGCGCCTGCGCAAGAAGAAGCATACAGGTGAGTTCACCGAGTGGGGTGTGACGGTAGCCATCGTAATCCGGCAGGAGGCGGACTTCGACCACTTCCTCGATGACTTTATCGAAGAGGCCATCGAAGGCAACGACTGTTACTTCGGAGGGGGAGGCAGAGCTCCGCGTCTGGAAGGCGTGATCGAGCTGGGAAGAATCTCCGACGACCCCGAAGAAAAACTGAGAAAGGTCATCGGTTGGCTGGAAGCTCGAGAGGACGTCGAGCGCTATGCGACCGGGAAGCTGATCGATCTCTGGTACAGACCACCGTCCCCCGCCCTCTATACCTAGCTATGAACCGGCCTTGTGCCTGTGCGCTCCATGATGTATCTTCCCAACATGAGCGTGGACTACTCCTCACGACCCGCCCCTTGGCATCCCCGCGTGGCGCTGATCATCGCCCTGCTCTTCAGTTGGGCCGGAGGGGGTCTCATCGTCTACCAAAACTTTGCGCGGATGGGACGAGCTCATCTAGGGCGGGAGCTGTTGATCAACAGCCTACTGGCCACCTTGGCGCTCATCTTGCTTGCCCTGCTGTTCACGCCGACCGAGGGCACCCAGCTCTTGATTCTCCTGCTCGATCTGGTTGGGTCTGTCATTCTCTACCGTTTGCAGTTGAAACCCTTCCAGCAGTGGGCGAAGGACCACCCCCAAGTCATGCCGAGCTCCGGATGGACCTCTTTGGGTTGGGGGCTGTTGGGAGCCGTGATCGCGATGGGGTTAGCCTTCTTCACCTCTTTGGTCGTGGCTTCGATTGGCTTCAGGCCCTCTTGAGGGAGCGTCACCTGCGTGCGAATCAGCTCCTGCTTACAGGATCAGCGTAAAATTCACCTGGGCCTGCTGCAAGCCATGAAGGGAGAAGGCCACATTGGCGTTGGTGCGCAGGCGGCCTAGCTCCTGATTCCAGTTGATGCTGAGCTGGCTCAAGCTCACCGTGCCCGCTCCAGTCAGGCTCAGCGTGGCGAATAGCCGTCCGCTCCCCAGAGGCAACAGCAGTGTGGCCGAGGCCTCATCGAGGCCGTTGGGGCTGCCCCGCAGCAGAAAGCTCAAGCGACTGGGGGCCACATTCACGCTAAAGCGCAGCAAGATGCCGGACAAGCTCAGCTTATCGGTGAGCGAGATGCTGAGCGCCTGAGCCGGCTGAGCCAGCGAGAGCAAGGTGAATTGGAGCGCGATGCCCTGCGGGTCGAAGCTGGCGGTAGTAAAGGCATTGACCAGGCCAAGCAGCGTGGTGCCCAGCGAGAGGACGCCGCGCAGCGGGGCGCCGGGCCGAAACTCCATTGAAGAACTTATCTGCACCGCACCCAGGCTGAGCGGTCCCACTGTCAGGCGGGAGACGGTGAAGTTTAGCGCCTTCGAATCGCAGACCCGCCCGCTGAAGAAGCGCTTCTTGATCAGGTTGGCCTGCGCGGGATCGGCACAGATACCGATCAACATGCGAAGCGGCAGCCCGGAGGCGGTTTGGCCGTTGAGTTGCAGGATGTCGCCGAAGCGATAGGTCGGAGTCTGCACGGCGTCCAAGGCCTGAGCATTATTAGCGAAGGGATTGGTGAATTTGCTGTTCTCCAGGATAGCCAGATTGTCCACCTTCAGGCCCAGGAGGTCAAAGCGCAGGCGCACCCGCTTCTTGACAAAGCTGAGCGCTCCACCAGCCAATGAGACGCCATTAACATCAAAGGGCGCGGCGAAGACGAACTGATCGAAGATATCGAAGATTCCTAGGAAGGTGCTCAAGTTAAAGATGGCGAACTCCGGGCCGGTGAAGCCCCACCCCAGGTCACCACCTAGGGTGACTCCGCCCAGGGTGAGGTTCAGCTTAAGGTTGGCCTCGATGTCGCTCTCGATGAAGCTGGCCTCTTGCGAGCTGGTCTGAGGCGACATACTGGCACTGAGGCTGAGGCTGCCCAAGGGCGGCTGAGCGGCGGGAGTCACCAGGCGAATAAAGATGGCCACGCCGGTGGAATTGGTGGTTAGAAAGCACTCTACCGTGTCGCCGGCCGCGGGACCGCCCGGGCGGTCGGCGAAGCGGATCTCGAGCAGCCGCGAGCTGTGGGCGGGAATCTCGCTGCTGAGGATCAGCGGAAAGGCCTTGACCGTATCTGCGGGACATTGTAAATTAGGCATCATGGTGATGCCCGCGGCCCCGTCGTTCTCCAAGGTATAAAGCACCGTCTGCGGTCCATCCGGGGGGTTGCTGTTGAGGCGCAAGGGCGGTGCGGGGGAAATCCCCGGCCCGCTGATTACCAAATCGCCATAGACCAAGATCGGAACGACAACTGCCATACAGAGAGCCACCAATGCGGCCGAGACAAACCTCCTCATCACCAGCCTCCTTAACTCAGGCCCCCTCCTCAGGGCAACCCAATTTTCAGCTCAATGTGATCTATATTACGGTAGGGGCGAAGCATTCGCAACTTAAACTCCAGGCGAATGCTTCGCCCCTACTAGTTTGTCAGATCATGATCCCCGAGGCTGAATGACCAGCTGGCCCGGCAGAAAGATGATCTGCTCCTTGCTCCCCTGATCGTTCAACACCGAGAATGCCAGCGGGCTCAGGTCAAGCTTTCCGGCCTTCAAGGCACGTAGATGGAGGGTGGCCAGGACTACCTGGTGAGCGCCGGCTTGTACCTGGTCAAGCGAGTCAACCAGGCTGAAGGTGACCGACTGCCCATGCTCGCTGACGCTGCTGCTGAAATCGAGGGGATCCTCAACGGGTACCCGATTGTCTACGCTCTCGAACTGCACCAGGCCAGCTTGGTTCGTTCCGATGGTGAGCTGGTATTGCCTCAATCCCAACGGCGCTTCGACCAGGACCACCTCCAGGCTGATCTCATCACCTACTCGGGCTTTCCCACTTTCGATCATCAAGATCAACGGTGAAGGGCTGTTGAGCTGGAATTTCTGGGAGGCGGAGGCCTGATTGCCGGCCAGGTCAACAGCATTGACCGTCAAGGTCATACTCTGGGTGAGTGGGGTGGAGCCAGAGCAGGCCGAGCTGCCCAGGCTGGTGCTGCAGCTGGCCAGGCCTGAGAGAGCGTCCGACACACTCCAGGAGACGATTGTCCCGCTATCCAAGGTGCCGCTGCCAGGGGTGATGGTGATCAGCGGCGGTGTCAGATCAATCTTCGCGCTGACCGACAATTGAGCGGTGTTGCCCGCCGCGTCCATTGCTGTGACAGTTTGGCTGAGCTGCCCTTCGCCGCTGAAACTGATCACGGCGGTCACCTGGTCACCCTGATTGTAGGGCAGGCCCTGATTATTGCAGACGATGAAGCCGGGGCCGCCAAAGCCCACGTACCAGGAGGACAGATTATCGGAGCAGCCCACTGTGATCGCCACCGGTGAGGTGTTATTCCAACCGTTGGCGTTGGGTGCCGGCGATTGATTTATGATCTGCAGGTCGGGCGGGGTCAGATCTACGCTGAAGTTGCAAACGCTTGGACCACCGAATTGATCAGGAACAGGCGTCGCCGGAGGGCCGGAATTCGCCTGAGCCGGTACGGCAAGCCCTCCTCCTCCGGAACATCCAGGACCTGGTCTTACCATCGCCTGCCACCACGGCGATCCTGAGTTGCCGGAGCTGGAGGCCGCTTGGGCTTCGTAAGGGCTAAACTTAGTCGGAGGCACGCTAGAGTTGCCGGCGGCGTCCACCGCCCAAAAGGTGATGGTATACACGCCGTCTTGAGATAAGCTCAAGCTGGCCACTGAGCCTGAGACTATCTGCTCGCCATCATCTATGCCGGTGTCCTCGTGGAAGACGTCGTAATGAATCTCGCTCACGCCCGATTGACACCAGGTTTTGGGGTTTGCATCGTCGCCGGTCAAGGTCAGGTTGGGCGGTCCGGAGGTCATATTGTACCAGCCAGTGTTAATATCGGGAACGTTCACCGTGGGGTTGACTGCGGGGGGAGAATAGTCGGGAAATTGGGTGCCACTGGCCGAGCCCATCTCCGACCCTTGAAAGGCCTGGACTGTGATGGTGTTATTGGCCGAGCAGGTCCCAGCGCCAGATGTCAGATTGATATTCTCGTAAAACGAGCAGGAGGTACCCTGACCGCTGCATCCTGAGAGAAAATCAAAGCTCTCGCCGTTGACGATCACCTTCACATCATCAATCGTGCCGCTGGTCACGGTGATGGACGCACTCACATAGACGTCGGTCGCAGTGTTAAAGAAGACGTCGCCGATCTGTGGGCTGGTATTGAGACTCACGGAGGGCACAGCCGCCAGTGCTGCAAACCCCATCAGCGTTACCAAACTCGCCACGCCCAGTAAGACCGGACCCCAACGCCGCACCGCCCCTGTGCACCCACGCATCGCAACCCCCTTTAGGTTGATTAGGTTGAAGACAGCTCTGCAAAGAGGAGGATGCGAGCTCGGTAGCCCGGCTATCTCAGAAAGACCCGTGGCTTTGCGTCCCCTCCTCGCAGAGGGTTTGCCTTTATCGTGACTGAAAGTGTACACCCAAAATACAGAAGAGTCAAGCGTAGGGGCGAAGCATTCGCCAGAAACAAACAGGCGAATGCTTCGCCCCTACCTATCTAACCTCGAAATGCGCTTGATCTCCTCCAGCGCCTCCGGATTCTCCAAGCCGGAGAGGTCGCCCGCATCTTGACCCAGCGCCGCCGCGCGGACCGCCCGCCTGAGGATCTTGGCGTTGCGCGTCTTGGGCAGTTGGCTCACGAAACCTATCCGGGCCGGCGCGAAGGGTTTGCCCAGTTGCTCGGCCACCGTGCGACGCAGCTCAGTTGCCAGATTCTTGCTCGGCTCGGCTCCCGGAGCTAAGATGACAAAACACCAGACCGCTTCGCCCTTGAGCTCATGGGGCACCCCCACCGCCGCCGCCTCGGAGACGGCCGGATGGGCCACCAGCGCCGCCTCGATCTCCGCCGGTCCCACCCGCTTGCCGGCGATCTTGAGCGTATCGTCAGAGCGCCCATGCAGGTACCAGTAGCCATCTTCGTCAATTGAAGCCCAGTCACCATGCACCCAAACGTCCGGCCAGCGGGACCAATAGGCCTCCAGATAGCGCGACTTGTCCTGCCACAGGCCGCGGGTCATCGCCGGCCAGGGTTTCTTGCAGATCAGCTCGCCTACCTGACCGTCACGCACTGGCCGGCCCTGATCGTCCACCACGTCAATGTCCATGCCCAAGGCCGGCCCCACCAGCGAGCAGGGCTTGAGCGGAGTGATGGGCAGCGCGGAGAGGAAGCAGGCCCCTACTTCGGTGCCTCCGGAGAGGTTGATGATCGGGCAGCGTCCGCCGCCGATATTTTTTAAGCACCAGCGCCAGGAGGTGGGGTCCCAGGGTTCGCCAGTCGAGCCCAGGATGCGCAAGGAGCTCAGGTCGTGTTTCTTGAGCGGTGCTTCGCCGTGGCGCATCAGGGCACGCACCAGCGTGGGTGACAGACCTAGCGTGGTAATCTTATGCCGCTCGATCAGCGCCCAGAGCCGATCGCTTTGGGGATAGTCCGGCGCGCCCTCATAGAAAAAGAGCGTGCCGCCCAGCGCCAGGCCGCCAACTACTTCCCAAGGCCCCATGATCCAGCCCATGTCGGTGAACCAGAAGAGCACGTCGCCGTCTTGCAGATCGGTCTGATGGGCGACCTCCTGAGCGATCTTCACCAGAAAACCTCCATGCACGTGGACCGCTCCCTTGGGCTTTCCGGTCGTCCCGGAGGTGTAAATAATCATGAAGGGCGTCTCGGAGTCCAGATGTTCCGAAGGGCACTCGGCCGACTCGGAGGCGACCAGTTGATCCCAATCCAGATCTCTGCTTTCGCTCCAAGGGATATCTGAGCCCAACCGACGAAAGACGATCAGATGCTCTAAGCCGGGGCATTGGGCGACCGCTTGATCGGCGGTCTGCTTCATGGGCACCGGACGGCCCTTACGCCAGAAACCGTCTGCCGTGAGCAGTAGCTTGGCTTGGCCGTCGTTGAGGCGCGCAGCGACCGCCTGGGGACCGAAGCCGGAAAAAATCGGAATGAAGATCGCGCCGATCTTGGCGCAGGCCAAGAGGGCCATCGCCGTCTCGGGGATCATCGGCAAGAAGACCCCCACCCGGTCTCCCTGGGCGACGCCCAAGCTTTTTAAGGCATTGGCCAGACGATTGGTCCCCTCGGTCAGCTCGTGATAGCTCAGCCGGCGGACCGCACCGTCCTCGCCTTCCCAGATGAGCGCTGGCCGGTCACGGCGCTCGGAGCGATCATGACGATCCAGGCAGTTGTGGGCGATATTGATCCGCCCGCCCACGAACCATTTGGCCCAGGCGATCCCCTCCGACTCGTCGAGAACTTTTTCATAAGGCTCGAAGAACTCTAGCTCAAGCTGCTTGACGACTGCCTCCCAGAACCAGGTGATATCTGCGGTCGAGCGCTTGACTAACTCATGATAATCTTTGATCCGGTGGTGATTCATGAACTTTTGTACGTTGCTTTGGGCTACCAGCTCCGGCGAGGGGATGAAGGCATATTTTTCAGGCATCTCAGGCTCCTTTCTGAGCGGGATAAGGTAGCACGCCAGAGGCTGACTTGACAAGTTTGAGCCCCACCGCTCGCTTGTGCTATTATTGAAGGCAAGCAAGAGGAGCGAAAATCCATCTTTCATTTGGGGTGACATGATGAAACTAAGCGAGATCAAGACGATTGCTGTCCTGGGCGCCGGCACCATGGGCCACGGGATCGCCGAACTGGCTGTGCTGGCCGGCTATCAGGTCAATCTACGGGATATCAAGGACGAATTCGTTCAGAAAGGCTACGGGGCTATCAAGTGGAGCTTGGGCAAACTGGCCGAGAAAAGCGTTATCTCGGAGCAAAAAGCTCAAGAGGCATTGGAGCGCGTTCATCCTCTGGTTGATTTGGGAGAGGCCGTGGGAGGGGCCGACTTCGTCATCGAGGCCGCGCCGGAGATGATGAGAATCAAGCAGGAGATCTTTGGCGAGGTGGACAAGCTGGCTCCGCCACGGGCGATATTGGCCTCCAACACCAGCAGCTTGAGCATCAGCAAGATTGCCCAGGCGACCGGGCGACCGGCTCAGGTGGTAGGAATGCACTTCTTCAACCCACCGGTGAAGATGGCCCTGGTCGAGGTGATAAGGGGGCAGGAGACCGGCGAAGAGGTTATGAACCTGACCGTGGAGCTGGCCAAGAAGCTGGGCAAAACGCCCATTCGGGTGGAGAAGGACGTCTTCGGCTTCATCGTCAATCGGGTCTTGGTGGAGCCTTTCATGTTCGAGTCTGCCTGGATCGTCTCGCGGGGCGAGGCGACGGTCGAAGAGATAGACAGCCGCATGAAATACTATGAGGGCTTTCCCATGGGGCCATTTGAGCTGCAAGACCTGACCGGGATAGACATCGGCTATCACCTGATGAAAGAAGCCGGGGTGGAGATTCCGCCGATCATCGCCGAGCGGGTCGAGAAGAACGAGCTGGGCCGCAAGACCGGCGTGGGCTTTTATAATTATCGGGATGGCGGCGCGCAGTATCGGCGCGAAGCGGGCGAAAAGTTCGATCCATTGCCGATCTATGCCCTGATGGTCAACGAGGCAGCACAGCTACTGGAGCAAAAAGTTACTACCGAGGATCAGATTGATCTGGGAGTGCAGCTTGGTGCCGGCTTCCCTGAAGGCGTGCTCAAGCGGGCCGATGCCATCGGCCTGGATGTGATTCTAACTAGGCTGGAAGAGCTGCATAAAAAATATGGCGATGAGCGCTATCGTCCGGCCAAGCTGCTCGGCGAGATGGTCAAAGCCGGCCGGACCGGCAAGGTCACTGGCCGGGGCTTTTACACTTATGGCCAGAGGGCCGACGGACCGCGGGAGTACAAAGCGATTAAAGTCGAGATCGAAGCCGAAAAGCATCTGGCCTGGGTGACCCTCAATCGACCTCACCGGCTCAACACCATCAACAGCGAGATGCGCGAGGAGCTGCCCCAGGCCTTCGCCGAGCTGGCCCGGAATGAGCAGGTGCGGGCCATCGTGCTGCGCGGCGCGGGCGACAAGGCTTTCTCTGCCGGGGCGGATGTGAGCGAGTTTGCCGGCGGCAAGGCCTATATGTTCGCCATGCTGGGGGAGTTCTTCGCCACACCGCAGCAGTGTCCCAAGCCGGTGATCGCCGCCATTGACGGTTATGCGTTGGGCGGCGGGCTAGAATTGGCTCTAGCTTGCGATTTTCGCCTGGCCTCGCGACGCTCGCAGCTCGGCCAACCGGAGATCAAGCTGGGTCTGATCCCCGGTGGCGGCGGGACGCAACGCTTGACCCGGCTGATCGGCGCCGCGCGCGCCAAGGAGCTGGTGATGCTGGGCGAGCGCATTCCGGCTGAGCAGGCGCATGCGTGGGGTTTGATCAACCGGCTGCTCGATAACGAGCGCTTTGACGAAGAGGTCCGAGCGTTTGCCGAGCAGTTGGCTGCCGGACCGCCGGTGGCCATCCGGCTGGTCAAGCGAGTGATCGACTGGGGTCAGGAGTCGCCGCTGGAAGCAGCGCTCCTCTTGGAGCGCGAGGCCTTCGGCCTGCTCTTCAGCACCGAGGACATGATAGAAGGCACGACGGCCTTTATGATGAAGAAGAAGCCGGAGTTCAAGGGCAAGTAGGGGCGAATCTGGTATTCGCCCGTTTGGGTAGAGGCAAGCACGCGCCGGGGATTAAAATCCCCGGCTACGCTCAGGCGCAAAACCCCTGACGGGGTTACAGGCCGTGAACCCTCGTGAGAGGGTTTCTCTGACGTCACGTAGCCGGGAAATTCATTTCCCGGTGTGATTGAACGGCCAATCGTTCTCTGACGAAGGGGGAGGCTGAAACTTTTGCCGCGCGATCCCGTATATGGAGCGAAAGGAACTCCCAAGACGGAAGAAGAGCTGAGCCTGCTTCGCCGCTCACTCTCCGGGGATTTAGCCGCTTGGGGTGAAATCGTGACACGCTATAAAGAAGCGGTCTTCGGGGTCGCGCTGGGCATCACCCGCAATCCTGCCGATGCGCAGGATGCCGCCTCCGATGCCTTCATCCGCGCCTACGAGAACCTGAATCGCTATGATATGAGCCGCAAATTCTCCACTTGGATCTTTACTATTGTGGCGAATTTGTGCAAGAACAAGCTGCGTCGGGCCAAGTTTAGCGCACCCTTGAAGCAGGTCGGTCGGCTGATCGGCGGGCGCGACCCGGCCAAGATAGTCTACCAAGAGTCGCGGGACGCGCTGGTGCAAGAGGCGGTAGAGCGACTGGGCGACAAGTATCGCCCGGCGATCATCTTACGCTTCTATGCCGATCTGGATTACAAAGAAATCGCCGAGATCCTCCACCTGCCGGAGGGCACGGTCAAAACGCGCCTACACCGCGCCAAGGCCCAACTGCGAGCGCTCTTGACTGAAAAAGGGGTGGCACCTGATGCCCAAACTGACTGAGAGCAACGATCGCAAACTGGAAGAAGCGCTGCGCGCCGGACTGAGCGGCTATGTCGAGAGCCAGTCCTCTCGGCTGGTCGGGCTGGAGCAGCGGGTGCTGGACGAGCTGGCCGCCCGCCGCCGACCGGGCGGGGCAGTCAAGCGCAGCTTGATCCCCTCAGGTCGACTGGTTCCGGTGGCAGTCGCGCTAGCTCTGGTGATCTTTGCCGGCGGCCTGTTGGCCGGTCTGCAACTGGGCAGACTCCAACCGACCCTGGCCGGTGGCGGTGGACTGCTGTTCGTCATGGCCTATCCCGAAGCCAAATCGGTCGCGATCGCCGGCGACTTCACCAACTGGAACAAGGTACCCTTGCAACGCGGGCCGGACGGCATCTGGAGTGTGCGTCTGCAGTTGCCGCCGGGCCGCTATGAATATGCTTTCATCGTCAATGGCACCCGCTGGCTACCCGACCCGCGCGCCAGCCAGATCGTGCGCAGCTACGGCAACGACTTCAATTCCGTGATCTACGTCGGCAAACGAGGTGAGACCTTATGAAGCGACTGACAGTAGGGGTGGTGATTGCCCTGGCGCTGTTGCTAAGCTTCACCGCGCTGGCAGCCACCGAGCAAGATATGCTGAGTTTGATCGCGCAACTACCCTTCTCTACCGCAGATAAGAATTTCCTGGCCGACTCATTTCAGAAGGGTCTGAAAGATGGACGGCTGACCCCCGACCAGGCCATGGATCTCCTCCAAAAGGTGGGGTTGCAGAACAGCGCACCCATCGAGCAGCGTAAGGATGTCCTGGTGACCATCGGCCAAGCGCTGGTCGCCGGCCTGCCGGTGGAGATGTTGGTCTCCAAGGCCGAGGAGGGTGTGGCCAAGGGCGTGCCCATGAGCGAGATACTCAAAGATATCCAAGAGCGCAAGACCACCCTCACTCAAGTCAAGGCGCTCTTCGACAAGCGCCAGATTCGCTCTTCTACCGCCGATCGCGCTTCATCATATACCCAAGCGAGCATTGATGCCGCGATCACCGATGTGGCCTCCGCCCTGGAAGACTATGTGCGCAGCGGCAACGATCCCAACGATGCCTCGGCGGTCAAAGATGCCGTCAGCAAGACACTCAAGCGCGATGGACGCCTCACGGCAAAGCTGGTCAACCTGATAGATGAGCACCTCAGTGAGATAGATCTGGGCACGATCGCGCAGGCGATCGCCAAACGGCGTTAAGAATCTTCTTTGAAACCTTTTGGGCCCGCGGGGGTAGATACCGCGAATCCCAGGCGATAAGGAGGAAACAGATGAACACTCCCAATCCATCACATGTTAGGCCGCCGTTCAACGATCATCTCAGCAAGAAGGGGGTAACAATGAGAATCCGACAGCTCATCACGCTATCACTGCTCGTGCTTATGGGGGTACTGCTCCTGACCAGCCCCGCGCTGGCCGATCCTGAAGGACAGGGGATCGTGGTCGTGCCACCCTCTAGCCAGATCCAAGCCGAAATCCACCTGGCCCGCTCCAGCTTCCAGGTCGGCACCCCGATCCAGATCTTCTTCTCGGTGAGCCGGAAGGCCTACGTCAATATAGTTGACATAGACGCCACCGGGACCTGTACCCTGATCTTTCCCAACGCTTTTTCCAATAACAACTCGGTCGAGGCCGGCCAGCACGTGCTGCCCGACCGACCTACTTACAACCTAGTCGTGACCCCGCCTGCCGGCACCGAGTTCGTGCAGATCATCGCCAGCTTGGAGCCCTTGGACCTGAGGACGCTATTTGGAACCAGCTCCTCCGATCCCTTCCCCACACTCTGCAACAACCCGCAGACCTTCGCCCAGCAGGTGAAGAATGCCATTCAGGGCATAGTCGCCGTGGGCAAGGTCGCCACCGCCTTCACCAGCTTCCAGGTGGTCGGAGCCGGTCAGCCGGGCAACCGGCCGCCGGTAGCGCGATTGCGCCTGACCCCTTCGAACCCCACCGTCAACCAGACCGTGCAGTTCGACGGCTCCGGCTCTTTTGATCCCGATGGCCGGATTGTACGCTATGAGTGGGACTTCAATGGGGACGGCTTGGTTGATCGGACGACCACCAGCCCCTTTGCGACCTTTGCCTACTCGACGCCGGGCCTCTTCTCTCCACAACTCACCGTGACCGACAACCGAGGAGCGCAGGCCAGAGTCAGGCAGCAGGTGGACGTGCGCGGCGGTCCCAGCAACCGGCCGCCGGTGGCCAGCTTCAACCTCTTCCCGGCCAATCCGGCTGTGGGCCAACCGGTGACCTTCAGCTCGACCTCTTTCGATCCGGACGGTGACCAACTGGTCCAGTTCCAATGGAACTTCGGCGACGGCAGCAGCGGCTTCGGCCCCAACGTGCAGCACAGCTACTTTG
>CAJXGD010000032.1 GCA_913053845.1 uncultured bacterium
GGGAGATGCTCCCCAGAAACTGCGGCCCGCCCGCCCCTGTTCCGAAGAGGCTCTGCAAGGCAAGAGTTGTCTTGGGCCTGGGGTCTAGGGCCAGCTGGACGCCGGCACGAAAACGCTGGCCCGCTTGAGCCGCCGCCACGGTGATCTGAGCGCCCAGCGGACCCGGCCGGGTGGTCAGCCGAGCCCCCCGACCGGAAAGTTGAACCAGCTCGGAGAAGTGCAGGCTCAGATCGCCCAGGGTGATGGCGAAGCGCGGCCTTTCCAAATTGAAGCGCACCGTCTGCAGCCTAAGGAGGTTGGCGAGCTGAATTTGGTAGTCGATCCGACTCGTCTGGGCAAACGTGGCGTTGCCGCCTAGGCTTTCCACCAAATTGATTGGCGAGGAGGCTGCTTTCGAGAGCGAAAGGGCCAGCGTCGTAGGGACCTCCAGCGAGATCGTCCCCCCAACGGCCTGGGGGAGCGGGGGCAGGATCGTAAGTTGCGCCGTGGCCGAGCTCTCGCTGCCGGAGCGGGTCAAGAGGGCGGTGAGCGTGACCCGTTCTTGTCCCGGCATAGCGTCCTGGGGAATGGTTACCATGAGTTGGAGATCTCGCTCCTCTCCCGGTAGGATCTCAAATTCTTCAAATTGAAGGCGGATCGGAAATCCTTGCCTAGACGCCGCCGTGAACACCAGGCGATCGATGGTATTCCCCTGGTTGATGACCTTGAAGAGCAGCTTGACCGTCTCTCCGAGATCGACCACCTGCTCGTCCGGGGGGAAGATCTCTATGCCGAACACGGAGGGTACAGCGAGGAAGCCTGTGGCAGAGGCAGTAACAGTTGGGTCGGTCTGGGAGATCGCTTTTAACGTGATGGGGATTTGACCTGCGGCCGTTCCTGAGGGAACCGAGACGGTGAGAAAGATCGGCTTCTGCTCAGCGGGCCCGAGGGTGATGGCGGGCAGAGATCCCAGCAGTTGAAATCCTTCCGGGAGGGCGACTTTGAACTGATAGCTGTCCGGCAGGGTGCCATGATTGGCGACGGTGAAGACCAAGGTTGCCAGGTCTGGAGGTCTGACTTCAACCGCTGCCGGGGGAGGGAGAACCTCGACCACTAGTTTCTCCTTTTGCGCCGCAACAGATACAGATAGAATTAGGCCTATCAACAGACTGACAAGCAAGATGCCCACACGGCTCACTTTCAGATGCTTCGCTACGCTCAGCATGACAAGTTAGCCAGGTGTCACCCTGAACGAAGTGAAGGATCTCTATTCAAACAACCTGTGCGCCTATCTATCACCTCAGGGGATACTGAAACGCGCTTCTCCGCCCAGCAGGAAGTCACCGCCAAAATCGAAGATGGCCAGGGCAATATAGTCCCCCGCAGGCAGGGCCTGTGCTAAGGGAATTTCCAGTCTCCGCTGGTGACCAGGTAACATGCGGAAGGGCAGAATAGCGACTGTGGCCACGACCTCACTCTTGGCATTGATGAACCTCAGCTCTCCTTTGGTCCTCAAAAAGGTACTCCCCGTGTTTTCGAAGTCGACGATGACCTTGAGCGGTTGACCCCCCTCAGGTAGGGTAACTTCTACATCGGTGATCCTGGCCGCCGGGCTGGCCATGGTCGGATCGGTCTGGCGAATCTGAATGCCGAATCGGATGCCGATCAGGCCTTGAGTGGTCTGTTCTCCTTCTTTGGCTTTGGTCTGCCCTTCCTTAGGCTGCACCTCTTGCACTAGCAAAAGCGACCAATGAGGACCTGCTTCTCCCTCAGGAAGGACCACGGTGAAGCTGACCTTCTGGCTTTTACCCTTGCCGGCGGCCAGGGTAAATTCAGCCGGAGAGAAGGTGATGAAGTTGGCCAGAGAGCGCGGCAAGGTGCCCGCAGGCAGGATTCGAATCCCACCGTTGAGGTTACGATCATAGTCCCCCAAGCTAACCCTCACCTTAGCAGGTTTTTCGCTATTGTTAATGACGGCGAACGAGCCGCTCAGGCTTTTCCCTGGAGCGACCTGGACGTTAATCTCCAGTGTGGATACACCAATATTGGCCCAGGCTGCGACCTGGAACGCTCCAACGAGCAGTAAGACAATCATTAGACAGCGATTGATCTTTAGCACGTTCAGCTACCTCCTTTACTGTGCTTGTATGGTGTAGGTAATCGTGAAGCCATAATTCCCTGCGGGTGCATTTCCCAGGGTCAGTAGGTTGATCCTGAAGTCCACCGAGAAGGTGAAACTTCCCGGAACTCCTGTCTGTACCAGTCCCCCTCCGGCGTTAAACTGACCTGGCTGATCATTGTTTCCGACTTCAAGCGCCAAAGCGGTCGGGTTCCCTGTCCCCGCCGGAAAACTATCTATCACCACGCTGGCGACCACCTGCCAATTGACGTTGGCAGTTATCTCGATGACCGTTGGATTCAGGATCTCCACCCGACCCGCTTCTACATCGGCCTTCGTGACCGAAGCGCTTACGCTCTGCCCAGAGGTGACCGTCAGGGTCAGGCTGGCTTGGGTTTGAGCATCGTGAACCGGGAAGAGAGCCAGAAAGAAGAAGATTATTATAATCAATCCTACTCTCATCCAACTGGACATTCAAGCCATCCCTTGGTCTATGAAGCCGTGGATCAAGTCCCCTTCTCCATAGTGGAGAAAGGGACTTGATCGGGCTAGATACGATGAGTTACGGTGCCGTCGCAGTGAGGTCTATTTGGCAGATGTACGACCCACTGGGGGCGTCGGTGTATTGCGTCCAGTCGATCTGTAGTCCAACCACAACAGCGGTGCCCGCTCCACCTGAGGTCGCAGGTTGCGCCGTCAGTGATGTCGGCCCGACGTCGCCATTAGCAAAGGCGCCAGCGTTGAAGTTGATCTGACAAGCGCTCGCCGCTGAGTCACCTACGCCAAACGCCGCCGTGCCAGGAGCCGCCGTGGTGGTACCACCAGCATTGGTCACGGCAGTTACCGCGTAGATAGCCGTTGAGTCAACGGTGAAGGTTGCCGTACCCACGGTGGTCAAACCCGCCACGACATCAGCGGAGGTCACTGAGGGAGCTGTGCCGAACGGTGTCGTGACCGTGACAAAGATGGGCGCGTTGGTCAGCGTAACCGAGGACGTGCCCGTCGCGGTTGTGGCCAGAGACAGCGTGTTCAACCCCAGAGCCAATACTCCCACTAACAGGAGTACCGCTAAGACTTTGAACTTTCTCATTTCATTCACCTCCTTTCTTGATAAGAGTGTGCTACTTGGGTAGCCAGAACGTTCTCCTCGGTTCGCTTGAGGAATCAACGCTCCGGATCTATTTAGCTGTGATGGAAAGTAAGAAAAGAGGAAGCCATGCTCTACCCGCTGCTGCCGCCATTCCAGCTCAGTACGGTAAGGGCCTCCCCCCCCTGGGGGGGGGGGGTGAAACCACGTACACTCAGCAAATCATCTATCTGAGATGAACGCGAGAATACGGAGAGGATAGTGGATGGGATGAGCAGTCCTACCAACTTAGTGATAGAATGACTTTCCTGCATAGCCCTTCGGCAGCCCAGCCGCCCTCAGCCTGACCTGGTCGGGCCTGTGGCTTTGTGCTACCCGCATTACTGCAGGTTTACCCTTTCGGGACCGTTTCCACCCCCTTCATCCAAAGAATATACCATGATGGATCTCTTGAAAGTGACATGCATCACCCTCACAACGGAAATCTGAGGCGCCCTGGGGCGCGCACGCCGGAAATCCTGATCCTCAAGGGGACTACCCACGAATATGCTATCATAATGACTAACGCCTCTTCACCGAACGCTCACGGACTTTACACCGGCACACCACGGTGATAGACTATCATCGCTCCGAACCATCTGGCCCACCGGGGGCGGGATGGAGGAGAACTGAAGGGCGAACAGACAGGTTCACCCCTACATGGAGGATGATCTAGATGTCAAACTATGGTTACAGTCGAACGGTCGAGTTGGGCTATCCCCAGGCGGTTGAGCGCGTCACCCAGACGCTCAAAGAGGAGGGCTTTGGCATCCTGACCCAGATCGATGTCAAGGCGACCCTCAAGGAGAAGCTGGGGGTGAACTTCCCCAACTATATCATCCTGGGAGCCTGTAATCCGTCCTATGCCCATAAGAGCCTGCAGTTGGAAACGGAGCTGGGGCTACTGCTCCCCTGCAACGTCATCGTCTACGAGCACGAGGGAAAGACACAAGTAGCGATGCTCAAGCCGACGGCGGCTTTGGGCCTCGTGGGCAACCCTCAACTGGATGAGTTCGCCCAGGAGGTCGAGGCCAAGGTCAAGCGGGCGATCGATCACGTCTGATCTTTGACGGCACTCCTTAAGGAGGGAGCCGCAATGCACATGATGGTCGGGGGCATGGGTGTCCTGGTGCTGGTCGTACTGCTGCTGGCCGCCGTGATCGGCTGGGGGGGCGATCGGCCAGGAGGAGGTGTGCGCACCGATCCCCCTTGAAAGCCGGAGAATGAAAGTCGAGCTTCACCGAAGGAGCTCTCACTCCTTTCACCGGCGCACGATGATCAGCTTGACTATCCCTTGCAGCGACAGGTCTTTTATGCTCTCGATCTCCAGACCTGCCTTACCGATGTTCTCTAGTGTGCGACGGTTGATATTGGCCCCAGAGAGGCGCATGGTCAAGGGGTTCAAAAGATCGAAGAGCTTCCCCAGCCAAGGCGACCGGGGACGCATGTGTTCCAGCAGCACGGCGCGACCGTCGGGCCTCAGCACACGCTTGATCTCCAAGAGACCCAGCAGCGGATTGGGCACGGAGCAGAAGACGAAGGTGGAGACGACCACATCGAAGGATTCGTCTGCAAACGCTAAAGCCTGAGCGTCCATGTGTAGGAGCTCGATGTTGAGGTCCAACTGCGCCGCTCTCTGCCGGGCCCGTGCCAGCATCTGACCGCTCAGATCAATGGCCGTGACCTGAACCTCGTGGGGGTAATAGGGTAGATTCTTGCCCGTACCCACCCCCACTTCCAGGATCTTTTCAGCTTCGGAGCCCACAATCTCCCAGACGAGCGACCGCCACTTGCGGAAGGAGCGCCATTCCATCAGCCCCTCCATCCGATCGTAGATGCGAGCCACTCGATCGTAGCGGGCGCGGGTGGTGGCCGTCGCCTGGGGATCAATCTCTGGCCTTGGGGTAGTCATCAGTTGCTATTCCCAACTCATTTCGCAGCACCCCGGGATTTGTCCAAGAGAGGATAGCCCGCCTGCTGCCATCCGCGCATCCCCTGTTTGAGGTTCCAGACGTTGGTGTAGCCCAGCTTCACCAGCGTCTGCGCGGCGATGGCGCTCATCCTCCCACTGCGACAGTAGACCACGATCTTGGCTGACTTGTCTTTGGGCAGTTGAGCGAGATTCTGCTCGATCTTATTGAAGGGAATGAACAGGTCCGTCTGGGGCAACTCGCCCGCATAGGGGATATGAACATTGATCAGCAGGAAGGCTTTGTCCTGCATCATGGCCCGCAGCTGCTTCGCGTCGATATTGCGATAGCTGCCGCTGCGAGCCTGTACGGCCTCGGAGCCGCCCATTGTTGGTTTTCCCACCACAGCGATCTGGTGAGGCTGGACCTTCTCACCCAGGTCGATCCGCTTGACCACTCGGCCGCGCTCGACGTCGTAGACCAGAAGTTGCTTGGTGGGGACGCTGCCGATATAGAGATAGTTGCGATTGGGCGAAGCCGTCAGGTGCATTGGGTTGGTGCCCAGATCGATCGTTTTGATCACGCGATTTGTGGCCGCATCGATCAGCGAGAGCGAGGTCTCAGCCAGATTACCCACGGCGACGAGCAGCCGTCCCTGACGCTTGACTACGGCGATCCCATGTGGCCCTTTGCCCACTGGGATAGTGGCCACCACCTGGTCGCTCCGGGTGTCGATCGCGCTCACATCGTTGGAGCCGCGGTTGGTCACATAGAGGGTGCGGCCGTCGGGGGTGAGGGCCAGATGATCCGGCTGCTTGCCGGCCGTGATCTTCTTGATGACCTTCATCTGAGCCGTATCGATCACGGAGATGATCCCGGCCTTCTTGCTCGACACGTAGGCCTGACTCCCGTCGGGGGCGAAGACCGTGTAGGTGGGTCCTGCGGCCACCGGGATAGTAGTTGTCAGCACATCGGTGCTGGTGTCGATGACGGCGACGGTGTTGTTGCTGTCAACGGTGACGTAGACCCAGCGGCCGTCGGGGCTGACCGCGATATGGTGTGATCGACCACCGACGTTGATCCGCTTGATCACCTTCCGCTGGGAGAGATCAATCACCGAGACCTCATCGGAGCTGCGGCTGGCGGCGTAAGCTTTGCGGCCATTGGGCAGCACGCCCACACCGTGAGTCACCGAACCGACGTCGATCTTCACCAGCTTGCCGGAGGCGGGGTTGACCAACGCAATCTGGTCGGCTCCTCCCAGGGCAACGGCCAGCATGGGCTGAGGTCCCGAGGTCGGCTGGGAGGCTGAAAAGTACAGCAATCCGAGCAGCAAGGCAACGACAACGGCGATGATCAGCTTGAGATTCATATTTGGTTCCTTTCTTCTAGAGATCGTCGCGGGATAGTCAACTCCATCCCCTCGCCCTATAAAGTAACCGGCGATGATGGCAGTCGCGTGGAAGACCGATGAGGATTCTGTGAAGACAGAGTCACTATATTATCATCGTCTCCTATAACTCCTTGCCAGTCCGAGCTGGGCCCCATCCGACTGATCGAGCAAGAGGGGAGGAGGGGGAGGTCTAGCTACTAGTTCGGCAGGAGCTCCCCCTCCTTGAGGCAGTGAGGTGGTTGGTCAATCAATGCTGATGCTCGTGACCGTTGGCCTGCGCGTACTTCTCTGGGTCCTTCTCGAACTCGGCCTTGCAGCCTGGGGCACAGAAATAGTAGGTTTGGCCTTGATACTCGGCCGTTGCTGCCTGATCTTTGTCTATGCTCATCCCGCAGACGAGGTCTTTGACTTGTTCCGCCATTTTATCTCACCTCCTTTCCATAGGTATTCTAGTAGCTCTTCCATCTTAGCCTCAACCTGGTCCTCTGCGACGGCGGAGCGCAGATAGTGACGCATATGGCTCTCGCTGAGTGCCATCGCGATCTTCGATAGAGAGGATTGAACGGCGGCAATCTGTTTGAGGATATCGATACAATAGGCATCTTCCTCGGCCATCCTCTCTATCCCACTGAGATGACCGCTCACCGTACGAATGCGCAAATGGAGGTCGCGTTTGGTGCGCTGGTCATGGACGAGCCTGCCCTTTTCATCCGGGGCGATGCCAGCCACTGGTGACGAACGCCGCTGATCGCTTTTGACGGCCACTGAGCAATCCTCCTTCTTATCCCACCCTGGTCGGGGTGGGATAAACCAACTATAGCACACCCTACCCACTCTGTCAAAGTCCGCTATGCTGAGCCTCGCTTGAGGTTTCGCACGGTGAAGAAGTCATCCGAGAGACCGGTGTCGTACTCTACTTTCAAGAGCTCGATGACCGTCTTGCTCCCCGTCTTGACGTTGTCCATCTCGATCCGCGTCGGGGTGGGATAGCTCCTCTGTGGGTCAGAGGTGCTGGGGAAGGCCTGCACCTCTGAGAGGGTCATCACCTTGAACAGTTGGCCCTGGCGGTCAGAGAACTCGGCCCGCGTGGGCAGGAAGGTCCCTTTGTCTGCCCACATCCGCGCCCCGCTGTAGCTGAGCCCGGCGTCGGGCTTAGGTGTCAGGCTCAAGATGTATTGGCCTCCTTCCTCGGTCATCTCGGTCACGTCGTATTTGTCAGTGTAGCTCAGCGTCAAGTCCTCGTAGGCGAAATCCGAGCCGACGAAACCCTCGCTCAGGCCCTGGGCCAGGATCTGCTTCACGTCACGGAAGGCCGGTAGATAGAGCCAGGTCTCCTCGCCGCCCTGCTCACGAGGCAGTACCAACACGGCGATTCCGGCGAACTCCTCCGGCTTGGTGATGCGCATGAGCATCTTGCCGCCCTTCTGGTAGATCACGACTTCCAGCACCTCTGCGCTCCCGTCCGGAGCGGTGATCGTCATCCGCTCGGTGGCCGTCATGTCCTGGCCGGGCCGCATGGCCTCCTGCACCTTCTGCAATACCTCATCGCCGCTTAGGGCCAAGGCGCTGCTCACCAGGAGCAACGCCAGCGCCAGTCCGATCGTTCCTGCTTTGATAGACTTCATCTGTAACACCTTCCTCTGGTAAGGTTTCATCTTCTCTACAGATCTCATATTTGCTTAGTCTCACCTTCCGGGCGCAGCGTGCGTTCAGTAACAGGCGCCTGGAGGTAGCGTGGCTTCCACAAGAGCGTTAGCGCCGGGAGCACGATCAGCGTGAAGAGCGCACTCACCAGGAGCGCCACTGCCGTAAGACCCCCCAACAGCCGAATGTGTTGCCCACCGGCCAAGAGCAGCACTGCAAACCCGGCGCCCACCGAGAAGGAGTTGATCAGGATCGCCACGCCGGTCGTCTGCAAGGTCTTGATCAGGGCCGCTCGCTCGTCACCGGAGCGCTCGAACTCCCGTCGGAAGCGATGGGTGAAGTGGATCGCATAGTCTATCCCCAGACCGATGGTGATGCTGGCGATCATCGCGGTGAACGAGTCCAGGCCGATGCCGAAGTAACCCAAGATCGAAAAATTGACCAGGATGGTGAGAGCCACCGGGACGATCCCCAGCAGCCCGGCCCGTAGCGAGTGGAAGACCAGGATGAGCAAGATCATGATCGCCAGCAAGGCCAGCAGCGTGCTCTCAATCTGGGTGGGGAGCAGCTCCTTCTCCATCTGATCCAGCACCGGGGCCAGGCCCGAGGGTTGGGCCGCAAGCGCCACCGTCCGCGCCGCCACCAGGCCGTATTGGGCCTGCAAGGACTCGTATTGCTTTGGACTGAGCGCCAGCACCGAGCTGGTTAGCCCCCAGAGGTCCCCACGCAGCTTCTTGGCCAGGTCGCCGTCGGAGCGTGCCTCGGCGGGCAACTGCTTTGTCAGCTGCGCGTAGGCGAACTCCACGCGACGAGCATTCAAAAATCCCCTAGCGTGGTAGGCCAGCGATTCAGCCAATGAGGTCACATCTTGGGGATAGGGTGTCTGGATCTGGGGACGCAGCAGCGCCTCCAGCTCGGAAGTCGTCAACAGCGTGCCCTGCCCGCGCAGCGCCGTCGTGATCGAGTCGGCCACCCCGGCCGCCTTGGCCTGATCCTCAAAGGGCACCTCGGAGAAAGGGCTCAGTAGGTAGCCTGTGATCGCTTTGCGAAGCGCGGCGTAGTCCTCTTCATTCGGAGACCAGTTTTCCCCGGCTTGGAGGGCAGGCTCGAGCAGGCCTGGCCGAATTGAAACCCCTTTGGCTTCCAGGTCCTGAGTGAGCGCCGCCTTGATCTGCTCCAACTGGAGCTGACTCAACGCCTGGCGTGCAGCGGGGGGCGCCTGGGCGCCGTCCACCACGATCAACTTAGCGGGCAAGCGGCTCAAGAAGCTATCTGTTTCTGCCACCACTTGGCCGATCACCGCCGTGCCCAGCGAGGCCACCTTGGCCTGGACCAGCGCCTCCCGGTTGTCCGAGCGGACCATCTGGTCCAGCACGTCCTGTCCCTTGAGCAGGAACCACAAATTATTGACTTGAGCGCGATTGGCAGGGATGGCGAAGCGATCGTTCAGCGTCCAGTTCATCTCGGCTAAGATCGAGGCGATGGACTGGGCTTCACTCACGTCGGGCAACGTGTCCAGATAGCGCTCGGTGGCCAGCATCGTCTCCAGGGTGGCCGGGTCCTTGATGTCACCCTTCACCGAGACGAGCAGCGGCAGCGAGCCGCCGAACTCCCGGCGCAGCAGCATCTCGGCCAGATAGGGCTTGCTGCCCTGCGCCAGACAGAGTGTCCAATCCACGTTCATCACGATGCGGGGGATGCCCACCGCGGCCAAGGCGATTAACCCTACAGTCAATAGCGCGATTCCGCCCGGTCGTCGGTAGATCAGCCCGCCCAAGCCGGCCATGACCCGGCTGCCTCCCCGGGCGCTGCGCGGCTTTCCATCATCGCGACTCTGCACCCGTGCACGCTCTTTCCCAAACGACAACCCCGCCGGGATCACGATCAGGGTGGCCACCAGCGCCAGGAAGATCCCCAGCGAGGTGGCCCAGCCGAAGGTCCGGATGATGTCGAAGTCCGAGATGGCCAGCGAGGCAAAGCCGATGATCGTGGTGATCGAGGTGAAGACGATCGGCGTGCCCATCTCCCTCATGGTGACCCCGATGGCCTCCCGGCGCGCGCTCCCGGCGGCCCGCGCCTCGTAGAAGCGCCGCATGAAGTGGATGCCATCCGCCGCACCCATTGCGATCAAGATCACCGGCACGATCCCGGTCAACAGGTCAAGGGGACGACCCAAGAGCGCCAGAACGCCCACCGTCCAGACCACGGCGAGCAGCACCACGGTCAAGGGGGCCAGCACCCCGCCGAGGCGGCGGAAGCCCAACTCCAGCACCCCAACCAAGAGCAGGATGATCAGTGGCACCAAGAAGAACATGTTGTCGATGATCAGGCCGGTCATGGAGTAGATCAGAAAGGGCATCCCGCCGTAGTAAATATCTTTTGAGCCGGGCGCGATCTGCTGAGTCACTCGGTCGATCCGGCCCGCGACCTTGAAGTGGCTAACTTTCTGCCCCAAGCGCACCAAGATCACCGCCGTCGTGCCCTTAGCATTGACCAGCGCGCCGACGTACATCTCCTTGGAGAGCACATAGCGCTTGAACTTTTCCAAGGCCTCAGGTGTGCTGGGCAGGGGCTTGCCTTCGAGCAGTTTGCCCACCATCAGGCCGCCCCCGGCCCTTTGGAAGTCCACCGCGTTGGAGAGGCTGGTCACCGAGTCCACGCCTTTAACGCCCTCATAAGCCTGGGTCAGGCGGTCGATGAGCGCCAAGTTCTCGGTCGTGAAAATGTCGTCGGTCCGGATGAGCACCATGCCCACGTAGTTGGATTTAAAGACCTGGCCCACGCGGTTGAACTCTTGGACCAGCGGGCTATCCTGGGAGAGATAGGTGGAGAAGTCGGCGTTGAGCTTGACCTTCATCACCGCAGCTCCCAAGAACACTGTGGCCACCAAGACGGCGACCAGCAGCGGCACCCGCCAGCGCAGCACGAATTCGGTCAATCTGCCCATACCTCTTTCCTCCTTCTCCCATCCCAGGTGGGGTGGGATATGTTCAGTCTATCATATTGGGGAGGATTTGTCAAGACTGAAGATTTCCTTCAACGGGGCTAGCGACAAGGCCCGCTGCGCCTAGCGAAGCGGGTTCAAGATTGCGAGCATCAACCAGATAATCCCGGCCAGCAGCAGCGTTCCGATCAGCGCCGAATAGGCGTCGAGGTGGAATCGCATCATCCTGGTGACCTCCTTTTCATGGCTCGCCCCGGCGGTGCGGCCAGCGATCTTGGACCCTGCCCATCTGCTTCGCCAGCACGATGAGCGAGACGGCTGAGACCCCGAGCCAGAGAACACCGCCTTGGAAGGCTCGACCGAACCCGTAGATCCCTGCGCCTGCCGCTACCAGGAACAGCATCGCCTCAGCGAGTCCCCGCTGCCGGTTCATTGGCCCTGCAACCTCCCGGCATCTTCTCCACTGTCGTGCTGCTCGTGTTGGACCGGATAGCGATAGATGAGCCGGTACAGACGAAGGTGACGGGGGAGGTCCCGCAAGCCCGGCACCAGGGGCACGGCGAGAATGAAGAGCAGCGCAAACAGGAGGTTCCATAAGACAAAGCCGGCGCCTGTTGACCCGCCGGGGAACTTCACGTGGATGATTGCGGGGAGGATGAGATACCAGGGCCCCACGAAAAAGCCTCGTTCTTTCACCATGCCCCACTGGTCATCGGTAAGCCCGCTCGTGAGAGCGATGTTCAACATGCTCGGGTGGTCGTAGAGCCAGATCGTCACCAGCTGCAGCGAGTGCCCCGGGTCCCGCCCCACCAGGTACTGATCGAGGTATCCACGCTGGGCAAGCATGAGGTCCGCTTGAACCAGCGTAGGCACCGGACCGAACTCTCCGCTCAGGGTGTCCAGCCGCGCGTAGTCGGGGCTGGGGGTCACCCCCAATGCTTTGGCTTCGCCCGCCGTCTTTGGGGTGATGGTCCCCAGCGCCTGCTCGTAGGCGCTGGCCCAAGTCCGCCGTTGGGCAGGGTTCGCCTGCTGGTAGGTGCGCACGGCCTGAGCGACGCTCGTGCCGAGCAGGGAGGCGAGGTCGCGCACGGGTCCGAGGACGAAGACCTGGCTCGGGTCCTCCATCCCGCGCGTGCCGATGTCCGCCCAAGAGGCTGACGTTCCCTCGAGCTCCTGGGTGAAGGCGAGGATGGCTCCGCCGGGGTCTTTCTGCGAGACTCCAGCGATGGTGTCCCTCGGTGAGTTGGGCGAGCCCACGGCGAAGGCGAGCACGATCAGTAGGATGGCCAGGCCGGCGGCGATCAACGGGTACTTCCAAAAGCAGTGTCGAACTGAGTGTCCCGGGGGTTGGCCCGGCGCCTCGGTCTGCTCTGGCACGATATCCGTATGTTCCATCGTTCTCTCCTTGAGGCTTTAGAGCGGGCGGGCGATGCCCTGAAGGCGCACCAGCGTCACGTGGGCGAAGATCAGGGCGAACATGATCGCAGGGATGAGCGCAATGTGGATCGTGAGATCCACGGTGAAATTCGCCGGCGAGAACAGGTTGAAAAAGAACGGTTCGGTGAACAGCATGTCGTTAGAGTGCATGGACACGAACTGGGACTCCCAGTCTCCCCGGGCGAGGAGCCCGAAGAGGTTCTCGCCGAGGCTGAGCAGCAAGGTGGTCGCGCCGATGGCCCAGTTCACCCAGCGCCGGCCACGATAAGCCCCGGTCGCCCAGACCCGGATCAGGTGCAGCACCAGGAAGAAGAAGAACGCCTGGGCACTCCAGTAGTGGGAAGCCTTGATCACCTGGCCCACAGGGCTGCTGAGCCACCAGAACGGCCCCAGCCAGGCGAGGATGATCCCGCTGATGGCCAAGTAGATGAACATGAGGAAGGTGATCCCCCCCATGCAGTACCAGTACGACTCGGCGTAGAACGGTGCAGATTTCTTGAACAGCCCACCCCAAGGCGGGAGGTAAGCGAATGACTCCAGCACCGCCCTCAAGTAGCCATGCTCAGCGACACGAGCCTGAAATTCATCCTCGGGCTTGGTGTGCTCCTCGTCGCTCTCGACCGACGCTCCCATCTCTCTCACCTTCTCCGCCTGCTATACCCTGTTGGTATGTCACCCCAACTGGGGTAGGAGCAATACACTATCACAAGCTCAAGGATTTGTCAAAGTCAAGATCAAACTCTCAACTCCGCACGAGTTTTGAGCAACTGCAGGATGCCGTCGCGCGAGATCATGCCCAGCAACTGGTCACCCTCGACCACAGGCAATTGGTTGACCTCCTGCTCGGCCATCTGTTGCAAGACCTCGGCCAGGCCCGTGTGGGGAGAGACCTTGACGATCTGCTCGAAGGGGATCATGACCTCGCCGACGGTCACTTGTGCCCAGCGCGCTTTGGGAACGGCCTTGATCTCCTTCAAGGTGACGATTCCCCGAGTGTAGCCATCCTCGACGACGGGGAAAGACTGCCGCGCCGTGCGCAGGACGTGATCGCGCACCAGGGCCTCCAGGGTCAGTTCTCGTGGCACCTGCGGGCAATCGGTCATCATCACCTCCCGAGCGGTCAAGCCCTGGAGCATCTCTTGCACGGAAACCTGTTTAAAACTCGTGGTCGACGCGTTGAGCAAGAACCAACCGATGAAGCCGATCCATAGTCCATCCCAGAGCGCCCCGGCCACGGCCATCCAGACTCCCAAACCGATGAACCCGTAAGCGACGACCTGTCCTAAACCGGCAGCGATGCGCGTGGCACGGGTGTAACTCCCAGTCAGTCCCCATACCGCCGCACGGAACACGCGCCCGCCATCCAAGGGAAAGCCGGGGATCAGGTTGAACGCCGCGATCGACAGGTTGATCACCGCGAGCCAGGTGCCCAGCGCCTCCAGAGGCGACTTGGGGTAGACCGCGCGCGAGAAGACCCAAAAAAGCCCGGCCAAGGCCACACTGACCGAGGGACCCGCGATGGCGATGTAAAATTCCTCGCGTGCCCGTTTGGGCTCGTGGCTGATCTGAGCCAGGCCGCCGAAGATAAACAGCCTGATCGAGTGGACCGGGATGCCAAAGCGGAGCGCGACCACGCTGTGTCCCAACTCGTGGGCCAGCACGGAGGCGAAGAAGATCAGGCTGGTAGTGAACCCGACGGTCCAGTAGGTCGCAGCAGGCCAGCGATAGTTCATCGGGAAATAATGGGCCGCCAGTGTCCAGGTGACCAGCGCGAAGATGATGAACCAGCTGTAGTCCAGCCCGATCTCGATGCCGAGAACCCTCCCCAGGCGCACGGCGTTTCTCATCTTGCCTCCACGGTGGGCCACATATCCCTCGTCGGGAGCTCTGCGGTCTCCTGCTGCGGCACATACCAGTCCGCACGAGTCGGAGGCAAGCCGCTTCGACCTCGGTCCGGCTTGAGGAAGAGTGCCTGATAGACGTTGAGCGCTCCCCCTTCGAAGTGATAGGCCGATCCGGCCATGAACAGCCGCCAGATGCGGTAGACCGCCTCGCTCGCTGTGCGGGCCGCCCGCTCATGCTGGGCCTCCAGCCGTCGTACCCAGTGACGCAGGGTGAGCGCGTAGTGCTCGCGCAGCGATTCCAAATCGCGCAGCTCAAATCCCACCCCGGCCGCCGCCCCCAGGGACTGCTGGATCGGCTCCAGCTCGCCGTCCGGGAAGACGTAGCGCTGGACAAACTGGCCCTGCTTGAGCAGGGTTCGCGCCCACCAACCCGGCTCCTGATGCCTGCCGGGTCCCTGGGTGATGCCGTGGTTCAAAAACACGCCGCCCGGACGCAGCAGCTCCCAGGCTTTCTGGAAGTAGGCGGGCAACTGGGCCGCTCCTACGTGCTCGAACATCCCGACGCTTACCAGCTTGTCAAAGGGTTTTTCATCCAGATCGCGGTAGTCGGTCAACTCCACCCGACAGCGATCCGCAAGCCCCAGCTCTGCGATGCGCGCCCGTGCCCATTCCACCTGCGACGGACTCAAGGTCACGCCCACGGCTTGCACGCCGTAGCGCTCGGCCGCATAGGTGAGCAAGCCACCCCAACCGCAGCCGATGTCGAGCAGACGGTCGCCCGGCTGCAAACGCAGCTTGCGGCAGATATGCTCGAGTTTGGCTTCCTGCGCGGTCTCCAGAGTCTCTGAGCCCGTAGGGAAGTAGGCGCAAGAGTAGACCATGCGCCGGTCTAACCACAAGGCATAGAAGTCGTTGCCCACATCGTAATGGTAGCGCACAGCGGCCTGATCTCGCAGCTTAGAATGATGCGCCCCGTGCAGTCGCACAGCCTCTCGGCCCAGTGGGGTGGAGGGGGTTGCCCGAGCGGTTTTGCGCAATGCGTGCAGCAAGCGCAGCCCCTCCCGCCAACCAAACGACCGGTACGTGAAGTTCTCGCTCAGCGAAAACGCGGCTATCAGGTCGCCTTCGATGTCAAAATCTCCGCGGACAAACGCCTCCCCCACCGTGAGATCCGAGGGCGGCCAGAGCATCCGCCCCAGCGCGCCCGGATGGTTGAGCACCAGGGTGAAGCGCGCCGGGCAGCCGAGTTCAGGATCGAGGGTCTCGCCCGTCCAGAGCCGCACGGCAAACTCCCGAGGCTGAATCGCCTCAAGCAGGCGCTGCAGCACCGGTCGAACCTGTGCAGCACTGCGCTCTTCTTCGGTGCGACTCGCTTGGGTCATCGCTCCCTCCTCCTGAGTCCCTTGCTTGGGCAACCACAGGGGGTTGCCCCTACTTTGCCTTCGGGGTCTTCTGGCCGAGCTCCGGCCGGGCGTATCGTTGGGGGTCCGCTTCAAACTCCCGTTGACAGCGGGGGCAGCAGAGGTAATACGTGATGCCATCGTGGTCGATGGCGATGTGTGCCTTCTGACGGTTGAGCTTGCGCCCGCACACCGGGTCTTTGTAAATGGTCTGTTTCATCGCTCTCCTCTCCAATCGTAGGGCAGTATACCCCTTTGGCAAACAGCTCGCCTATCTTATCGCTAAAAAGGACGGTTTGCCTAGTTTGCTATACCTTCTTTCTCCCGTCCCCCCTGGGGTGGGATAACAAACTCACTATAGCAGAGATTTAAAGCTTTGTCAAAGTCGCGATCGCTCGCAGGTACACCACACGCAGGTACAGTCCTCGCCGTCACAGGAGGTATAGCGATAGCGGCCGCGCCGGCTCAACCGCCAGCGGGCGATGGGGTACAACAGGTTTTTCAGCCAATGAGGTCCCCCGACTTTGCCCAAGAGGGGACGTGCGTCCCTAGGAGCTTCGAACTTACGGATGAAGTAGGAAAAACCCCGATCCCCCAACGCCTCCCAGAGCAAGCGGTTGACCAAGCTGGCTTGTTGATGGGCTTTCAGTTCTCTTTCAATTGACGCTGGGTACTCCTCCTGCCCGTCGGTCAGGCTGCGGGCGGCTAGGACGCCCGAGGTCAGGGCATAGCGCATACCAAAGCCCCACAGGGCATCTTGCAAGCCCGCCGCCTCTCCTACATAGCGTTTTTGACCCACCTGCAAGTGTCTTTGCAGATAGATGTTCCCATACCCTGAGAAGGGACGGGCGTTTTTCATCTCAAAGGGGTGTAAGCTTCGAAAGGCCGTCACCGTGGCCTCCAGATGGGTCTTCCAGCGTGGGAGGTCCGTAAACTGGCAACTGGAGATGGTCGCCTGCCCTGCGGCTACCAACAGATAGCTATAGCCTCGTGGGGCGACCTGCTGCGAGACGATGCACCAGGCGCCGTCAGGCAGGTCGGTCTCGAACAGGTACCCCACACAGATCGCGTCACCGAAGTGCGGCCCGGTTGAGATGATGGCCGGACCTTCGACCCGATTCACAGGGGAGCCGAAGTGAAACTGCACCCCGGCCTCAAGCGCCTGCCGATAGAGCCCGCGCTCTAGGCTGCCCTCCACATCACCCCGGCGCACCAGGTAAAACAAAGGATGTCGGGTTTGGAGCTCGTGGGGTCTGAGCTGGGCATCGTAGAAGGTGGCCTGGTGAAAAGGCCGAATCCAGAAGTTGACCTGCAAACCCAGCCGGGTGAGGGTCTGGAGAATATCCTCCTCGTGGGACCAGTTCTCCAGCCCTTGGAAATCCCCGTGAAAGCGCTGACCCACGGCCGCGTTCTTCTCATAAACCTCTACACTCCACCCCGCTTTGGCCAGGGTGAGGGCCGAGGCAAGCCCAGCCGGACCTGCCCCGACCACAGTCACCGAGTTCATCTTACCTTCCTTTAGGCCATTTTTCGGCAATCGGCGACGCAATGATGGCACGCCTCGGCACAGCTGCGACAGTGCTCGTCATCGTGCTTTTCGCACTCGGCGGCGCAGGCCTCGGCGATATCGGCGCAAAGGGCACAGAGCTCTTGGTGAAACTGTGAGCCGCGCGCCATGAGTCGGGCGCTGACCATACAGAGGTCCGCGCAGTCGAGACAGAGACGCACGCAGGTGGCCCTATCCGGCTGGTCCAAACAGGCAGCGACGCAGGCATCGCAGGCAGCCATACAGTCGAGTAACGCTTTGCTATCGTGGTGCATGAGCATTCCTCCTTTCCATCCTTCTCCACCCCACCTGGGGTGGGCTACTGCTGTTCTCACTCTAGCACATCATAGGAGCGTTTGTCAAATCGCCCCTTTGAAGAGGTGAGCGACCAGGCCGGAGGCTGCCACCCAATAGCTGAGCACCAGGGTGATCAGGACCCCGCCGTAAAAGACACCATCGCCGATGCGCTGGGCGGTCCTGCGGGCGAGGGGCAGCTGCTCCAGTGCATAGGGCAGAAGCAGCAGCGGCACGATGATGAGCAGCGGCGACCAGATCATGCTCGCCGCACCGCCGATGTTCTCCCAAGCGTACAGGAAGTAGTAAGGCCACGGGGGTTTGGTGATCTCCAGGTCGTGGTAGGGTGCCGAGAGCAAGGGCGCAGGCAGCAGCAAGCTGACGATGACGAGCAACGCGGTCAGGCCGAGGGTGTAGTAGACGGCCGTCCGCCAGCGGCGCTGCACGTGAACGTAGACCTTCTGCATCAGCACGTGGGGCGCGATGATGATGAGCAGTCCGATGGTGGTGATGATAATATGGGTGATGTAGAGCCGCATGACGGCGAAGGGACCG
This sequence comes from uncultured bacterium, assembly GCA_913053845.1. Taxonomy (GTDB): domain Bacteria; phylum Bipolaricaulota; class Bipolaricaulia; order RBG-16-55-9; family DRJF01; genus DRJF01. The sequence continues at coordinate 18,192 of CAJXGD010000032.1, forward strand.
GAGAAGAAGTCGGCGATCACGTTGCCGATGAGGGGCACGAAGCGGATCAGGGCCATCATGTGCTCCCAGGCCTCAAAACCCTCTTGATCTCCCTTCAGGAAGGTGCCGATGAGAAAGGTCGCCCAGGTGATCGTCAATAACCCCACCCCCAGCACCCAGACGAGCTTGCGCCCCGCGAAGTAGGATCGCGTGGAGATAACCCGGGCCGAGTGCAGGAACAGGAAGAGCAAGAACACCTCGGCGGACCAGAGGTGAAGGTTGCGCATGAAGCTCAGAAACGGGTTTTGCACGATGCCAACCATGCTTGCGTACAGGCCCCCCGCATTGGCACTGTAAAAGAGACCGATGATCGTCCCGGTGGGGATGATCACCCCCACCAGCAAGAGGCCCGAGATGGTGCCGAAGGTGTAGACGTCCCACAGCGTTTTGAGCTTTTGGCTCAGGCGCTTCAAGCGTCCCCACCGGCCGCGGTAGTAGGTCAGGGACACGAGACCGATCAGGAGCGCGATGAGGATGAACTTAATCTGGTCCAAGCGGGCCTTGGCGTAGGCCTCCGCCACGGTCTCCTTCACGAAGCGAGCAAAGGCCGCCTTGTCGAAGGGCACTGTAACATCCCCCGGGCCGTGGGGGTAGCCGATCAGGCCGCGAATGGCGTGCTGAAAGGTGTCCCCAGGCGCGCTCTCCGCCATGGAGGGCCGGTAGAACAGAAAGAGCCCCACGATAAACAAGGCGAACAGGGCCAGGGCCAGAAGCGCCCAGTGCTGCCGCAGCCAAGTCCAGGGGCTCCGACCCCGCTTCGAATCCACTTCCTCTGGTTCAGATGACATTGTGATCCTCCCTCCTTATTTCCAAGTTATCATGAACGTCTCTCTCGATTCTTTTTTGCGGAGCGCTCGCTCGGCTGACCCACACCACGCCGACCAGGGTCAAAACGATGCCCCCTATCTCCTCCAAGCTCAGGCTCTCACGGAAGAAGATCGCACCGATGATGAGCGCAAAGACTGTAGTTAGGAAGGTGAAGGTGTTCAGACGGGTCAACTCGCCGCGATGCAGCAGCGAAAACCACAGCGCGAAGGCCAGAGCGGTGCCCATCAACCCCAGCGTCAGCAGGTCGGCGACGAAGGGAAGGCTCCAGGTAACTTGCAGCGGGGCTTCGAAGAGCTGAGCGGCCAGCAACAAGGGCACACTTCCCAAGAGGAACTGCCAGCCGGCGGCCATCAGGAGATCGACTTGCCCGACCAAGCGCTTGAGCAGGACGTTGCCCAGGGCCACGCCCAAGGCACCGAGTAACACGTAGCCGACGCCGATCGGGGTGCTGTTAGCACCTGCAGCCCCGAATCCCGGCAGGGCCACCAATAAGATGCCGGTGAACCCCAGCGCCAGCCCGACCCGGCGGCGCGGCCCCAGCCGCTCGCCCAGAGCGAAGTAGGCCAGGCCGGCGGCGATCAGCGGTTGGGTGTTGGCCAGCACGGTGGCTACGCCCGGGCTGACAACTCCTCCGGCCAGGAACATCCCACCGAAGCCCAGGCTCGTGGTGCTGAGACCTACCCCCAGCAGGCCGAGCCACACACCCCGACCGCGTGGCAGGGGACGTCGCAGGGCGAAGGCGGGCAGCAGCAAACCCGCCCCGGCCACCAAGGAGCGCAGAGCGGCGAAGTACAGCGGCGGCGCTCCCGAGAGGCTGAAGCCGGCCGCGATAAGCGGAAAGCATAACGCCCACAGGAAGGTCACCAGGGTCAAACGAGCCAGATCGCCGGGCGCTATGCCTCTTGGACCTGCCAAGGCCGGCCTCTGCAGGGGAGTTGGCAAAGGCCGGATCCTATTCATTTGGGCCCTCTAGCAGCGGCGAATCTTCTCGGCTCACGCACCCCACCTCGGGCGCGCCTGTCGCCGGTACTTCCACCAGAGACCCGCAAGAGCCAGGAGGAGCAACCCCAGGCTCACCCCCTGCGAGAAGGTGCGGTATTCGAAGAGGTACTCGCTGTTCGGGTAGTCGCGCAGGAACTCGATGAGGAAGCGGTAGATGCCGTAGAAGCCCAAGGCGGCCAAAGCGATGGATCCACGCGGGAGTTTTAGCTGTCTTCGAGTCAGATAGCGTTGCAGTCCTCGGACGATCAAGAAGAGCGAGAAGAGCAGAAGTGCCGCGTAGATCTGCACGGGATGGCGGGGCAGGTCGCCTGCGGTCTGTACGGCCCAGGGCAGATCCGAAGGGACACCCACCAGTTGGCCCGAGAGAAAATCCCCCAGCCGACCAAAGGACCACCCCAAGAAGATGAACGGGGCGAGCCGATCGGCGTAGAGCCAGAAAGCCAGCCGTTTGCGCCGGATATAGAGCCAAGCGGCCGTCGCGCCGCCCAACAGCCCGCCGTAGGAGACCAAGCCTCCTTCCCACACCTTCAGAATGTCGATCGGATTGCTGTAGAGGTCGAAGTTCAGAGCGACATACAGCAGACGGGCTCCCACCAGACCGCCCAGGACCATCCAGAGGAAGAGGCTCTCGAAGGCCGCTACGTCCAACTTCTGCCGGCGGATGTCTCGCCTGGCGGCGACGTAGGCGACCGCGAAGCCGATCGCAACCAAGGTGCCGAAGGTCCGCACCGTCAAGGGGCCAAGCATGATTTGCCTAATCGGCTCAAACGGGATCGCGGCTATCAACCTGCCGATCCCCCTTCCATCATGACTCTTTTATCATGCGATCGAGCTTCTTCCTACTCAAACTAGCACTTTCCCTTTGCTTTGAGCTCTTCCAAGGCCGCCTTGACCTCTGGGTCCAGCTGCCCGCGCCGCTCCATCTCCGCCCGCAACGCCTCTTTGGGGTAGAAATAGTGGTTCCAGCGGGTCACCTCTTTCTGGACCCGAGCTGTGGTGTAACCTTGGCTGAGCAGCGATTTGGCCAAACCGTAGAGCGTTTGATGGTGCCCGCAGGGGCAGTTCTTCGTCTCATCCGCGCTGGGGTGCTTGAAGTTGCAGCAGGGCAGGCTCATATCCAAGCTCTCGAAGGCCGCGGTTTTCCCCGCCGGGATGGACAACTCTTTGTTCTTGGCCATGAGAGCTTTATAGCCCGCCTCGCTGAAGGTGACACCATAATCGGTGGGACTGTCCTCCGCGGGGATGATCTCGTCACGCACCTGTTGCAGGATCTTTTCAGCTTGAGCCAGCGACTGGTCGGTACTCGCAGGCTGTGGTTTGCTGCTGGGACCGGAGAGAAACAGAACCCCAAGCAACAATGCGAGAGCAAAGATTGCAATCAGCTTAATGTCCATCTAACCCTTCTTCTTCCTCTTTAAGGAAGTAGGCCCGATAGTCGTGATGCGTTCCCTGCGCAGCCTGCGAGACCGCTTCGATCAGCTTCTCCGGCTGGACCGCGCTCGGGTCCCAGTGCACCATCGCCCGCGCGCGTTCCAAATCCACCTCAGCCTGGTAGACGCCGGGCAGCGAGAGCAGCGCGTTGCGCACGCGTAGGGCACAATTGGGGCAGCCCATCCCGCTAACCGCCAGCGCGCTCATGCTGGCCGATCGCAGCGCCTCAGCGCTGATCTCCTTCTCCAATCGTTCGACGTGACAGCCGCATTTATCCATGGGATCTCCTTCCCTCATGTCCGAGGCATCGTGAACCTCTCTCTCGGTTCGTTCGTTCATCTGATTCTCCTCATTGCCCTTTCACGCTTGTTCGCTTCGAGCTCTTCCAAGGTCACCTCGACCACCGGGGCCAGCTTGGCCCGCCGCCAGCCGAACAAGGCGTAGCGGTGACCGGCCTTCGCAGACCCGCCGAACAGCGCTAGAACTAGTGATTTAAAGCTTACTCTGGTCATCGGACTCGCTCCTTTCCATTCCACCCCGCCTGGGGTGGGATGGTTTCAATATACCACTGCTACCTCATCGTGTCAAGGCTCAGATCGTTCCCAGGATGGCCAAGCCCATCACCACGACGCCCGAGCCGAGGGCCAAGCGCACCCACTCCTTGTGGTGCAGATTCCAACGGGCTAGCTTGTTCAGCGTCGGCCGCGCCGAGGCTGCCAGCAACACCCCCACCAACGGGATGATGAACATCAGGTTGTAGAGCACGAGATAGCCGAAGGCCGTCGCAGTAGGCTGGGTCGAGATGAGCGCCAGGACGGCCAAGTAGATGGCACCGCTGCAAGGCACGGTGCACAGCCCGATTAGGAAGCCCCCCAACGCCAGCGCCGGCACGGTCATCTTCTGCGCCGAGCGCTGTGCCCACCGACCCACCACAGCCGGGGCCTGCAAACGCCATCCCCAGCCGGGCAGGAAGTAGTCTTTGAGCATCCACAGTCCCATGCCGATGGCCAGCAGCGCTCCCAGCCGCGCCGGCAGGTGCTGGCGCACGAAGAGTGCCGATGTGACCAACAGACCGGCACCCAACGCCAAATAGGTCAAAAAGATCGCCGCGATGTAGATCGAGCCCAACCCGATGAGCCTGGCGCGCGTGGCCGTGACGTGGCTTGCGATCTCCGCGGTGCTCTTGGTCTGTAATCCGGCCAGCAGCGCGGTGATGAAGAGCAAGAGCACCGTGAAAGCGCAGGGGTTGATCCCGTCGATCACGCCGGCCACCACAACGGTGCCCAGCGTGAGCGCGGGCAAAAGCGGGCTCATCGGGATCTCAGAGGCCGCCGGGTGTCGCAGCCCTAGGAAGACGGCGGCGGCGATCACCCCCAACGCGATCGCTGAGACGAGCAACACCTTGCGGGCCGATACTTGTGTTATCGCGCTCATAGCTCGACGATCAGCTTGCCTTGCATGGAGGGATTGGCCCGCCCGCCGCAGCAGATGTCGCAGTAGAACTCATATTCGCCAGGCTTCGTGGGAGTGAAGGTCGTCTCGACCGATCCCAAGGGTGGTGCGACGAGGTCCACCCCCAGCTCGTCGATGGCAAAGCCATGCTTGCCGCCGCCGTCAATGTGAAACCGATTGTCCAAGCTGACCAGCCGCACCGTGAGCGGCTCTCCGACCTTGGCCTGGATGACCTTGGGGTAGAGGCCGCTCATGTCGGCCTGGACCTCCACGAAGTTGGCCGCACCCTCAGCGGGAGCCAGGGAATTGGGCCAGAGAGCAGGCTTGAGAAACCAAACCGCCGTCCCCAGCACCAGCAAGAGGATAGCCCCAAAGGCCCAGGGCCGCCATTCCAACCACCTCTTCGTACGACTATGACTTGGTGCGCTTCGCTGCTTGACATTTCGCTTCGACATAGATCATCTACCTCCCTCATCCGGACGATTCTTAGCTCCGTCTGACGTGTTATACGGGACGATAAAGCAGATAGGTAATGGATGAATGGATGAGCGGAGGTCAGGCAGGAGGGCGCCAGGGAGGGAAAAGCAGGTTGGGGATAGTCGGAGGTCCGCCAGGATTGAGGCGGTCCAGGAGTGCCTCTTTGGGTAGGAACAGCTGGTCCGACAACAGCGCAACCCCACAGGAGAGACAACTCACTGCGAAGCTCATGGCCACATGGGTCTCAGAGCTGCAGCCGGAGCCGGCCGACGCAGGCACTGCCAACGATGCACAGGCGACCCATCCCCCCACCTGGGGCATGGCAGTCATCAGCAGCACCAACGCCACGATTGCTAGCCTTTGTAGCTTCATCAGTAGTATTGGCTCCCTTGTCGAGCTCTGTCATTTTAGCAGCTACAGCTTCAGTTTGTCCACCATCTTCTTTAGCTCCCCTCTTGAGGGGACGTGCCTCGCTCGGGACGGATCAGCCACGCCCCCAAGAGCAAGCTCAGCCCCAGCACCAGGCCGATGATCGTCCAGTCCTGCGGCGATTTAGCCCGATCGAGCGCCAGGAGTGCGTCGGTCGCCTCTCGCGGCTCCCGAGTCACCGGGCTGCTGCCCGCAGCAATCACCAGCTCAAAGGTGGCACTCACCCCATTGGCCCCGATGGCCACGAGCAAATACGTGCCGGCTAGCACATCGGGCGGGACGGCCACGCTCGTCTTGAACCCGCCGTCCTCGTCGCCCTCCACCTGGCCCAAGCGGAACTTGCCCCTAAGCCCCTCCAGGAAGAGCACGATCGGACCGTCAGGGTTGATGTCCTCCCCTTTGACGAAGAGCATCCCCTCCGGGGCCACCGTGGTGGGATAGGCGCTCACCCCAGCGCCCCCGTGGGCAAATCCCAGCGGCGCAGCGACCCAAAACCCGAGCAGGACGATCAGCATCCAGCGCCAGTCTAGCTTGATCTTGCCGTTCATCGCTCCTCCTTATGAAAGCGCGATCGTTCAGATAGATACAGGATGCGTCCCAGCGCCAACGTACCCACGATCAGCGTGGGAACTCCCAGCAGCAGCTCGAGCCATGCCAGCGGGTCGCCGGCCCCGAAGAGCAACGCCTTGCCTCCACCGTAGACCCCGGCCATGCCGAGGGTTGCCACCCCCAGATAGGCGAGAAAGCGACCGATGATCATCTCAGCCTCCCATCTGGATATGGCTCACCGGCGGGGTAAGTGCCACGTACAGGCTCAGCCCGATGAGAAAGAGCAGCAGAGCCGCGCCGAGTGCGAGTGCCACCGGTCGCCTGCGCGGCGCCAGATAGGAGCTGCGGTCGAGGAAGGGCACCAGCGCTAGGAGCGCGAAGAACGCAGTTGGAGCCCAGAACAACCCCGCAATCCCCACCCAGTCCTCGAAGGCGTAGAGCCAGAGGAACATCCACGGGGGTTTTGTCACCTCCTGGCCCGGCACCGGCGCGTAACCCAACGGCGCGGGCCAGATCAGCGCGAATAGGCCGGCCAGCACCAGCAGCCACAGCCCGTAGCCGCCCATGCGCCTGAGATGCGCGGAGAAGCGTCCTGCGCCCTCTTTGCCCCAGGTGCCCGCGCGAGCCTCGGCCGTCGGGCGCGGCGAGATCCCATGATATTTGACCAGCATGAGGTGGACGGCGATTAAGATCAAAAGGAGCGCCGGGAGGACCGCGATGTGGACGGCGTAGAGGCGGGCGAGCATCGGCACGCTGAGCGTGAAGCTCTGGGAAAACCAGGTCCCCATCCCACCGAGAAGCTGCGAGAAGGCCATGTTGTGCAGCATCGCCTCGTACGCCTCTTGATCCCACTTGAGCACGGTGCCGGTGAAGATGAAGCCGACAGTGATGACCAACAAGCTCACGCCGATCAGCCAGTTGGCCTCTCGGGGCCGCTTGTACGCCCCGGTGATAAAAATCCGGAGCAGGTGCAGCAGCACGGTGACCATCACCAAGCTGGCCATCCAGTAGTGAACCCCGCGGATGAAGTCGCCCAAGGGGGCTTGTTGAACGAGATAGACGATGCTATCGTGCGCCTGACCTGGGTCGGAGTTGTAGTACTGGGTGAGGTAAATGCCGGTCAGAATTAAGATGACAAAACCGAAAAGAGTGATGCCGCCCAGCATGTAAGGCAGCGTGTTGGCGTGTTCGGGGACCGGGTAGCTTAAAGCGCTCAGCCCCAGGCGCTCATCCAATGCCTCCCAGAGGCGCTGCCTCCGGCTCGGTGGCCTGATAGGAACTGGTGCTCCTGTTTCCATCCCTGATCGCTGATCCATGATCCCACGCTCCAGACTGAATCCTAACCTATTTCCCCTTGCCTACCTTGCCGGTGAAGAAGTCGATCATGACCATTGTGAGGCTTTCCTGGTGGAAGTGCTTGTACTCGTCTTCATCGCCGAAGGCGAGCATCGTCCCCTGGGCACCCGGTTTGAGTGCCACGTCGAACTTGTCGCCGGTGTCGAGCAGGCGGGTGAACTCGAGGGTCGTTTCCTTTTCCGTCTGTACCGCGGCCTTTTCCATGATGTCGTCTTTGCCACCCAAAAACGTGTCCGCCTGAGCCGGTTCTCCCGATTTCACCTGGAAGGCGTCGAGCGTGTCGGTCTCGCCATCCTTGTCATGAAAGGCACCGATGATCCAGTCCATGCCCATGCTCTTCTTGTCCTGTGCCTTGAAGTCGAAGCCGATGCCGACCCAGCCTTGCGTGGGAGCCTCAAGCGCAATATAGATCACGCCTTCTTTCGTGTCGACTGTCCAATGGACCTTCATGTTCAGGTCCTTGTTGGTGTAGTGGTTGGCGTACTCCCCGTCGCTGACGATTCCGTCCACCGCAGGAACCTGCTCGTGAGCCATGCCACCCCAGACCAGCACCAAGGTGGCCAACGCTGCCAATGCGCTTAAGGTAATTATGCGTCTCATCTTTGTCCTCCTGCTTATCGCCGTTGTCCGGCGAGGTTATTCTCATTATACCACCCCAGGTGGGGTGGGATCAATGATCTAAATCATATCCTCGGATGATTTGGATCACTATCACCTGCTGGTGGAGACGCCAGTTGGCAATCTCTCGCGAGGGATGCAGTTAGCTGGGCGGAGTGTATCCCCAAGCCTTCAACTGGTGGACAGCTGACGGCAGATCGCTGAGTGCTACGTGGGCAGCTTGGTGAGGTTGGTAGAGGAGGAGTTGGCTAAGTCTGGATCTGAGGACTACAATGAGATTTGAGGTGAGCAGTAATGAGCCAGACCATTAAGGCGGTTTATGAAGACGGAGTGATCAAACCTCTGAACCGTGTGGACTTGCCCGAACGTACCCGCCTCCAGGTGGAGATCACCCCTTTATTGGAGCACACGATCACCCTGCGGGACCTTTGGAAAGGTGCGGGCGACCTGGCTGAGGAGAACCTTGAAGCCGCCAAGTGCCTCTGGGAAGACGGCGTAGCAGAGCAACTTGAGACCTTGAGGGAGTCTTCCGGGTGAGCTCAGCCCCTAAGCGTACCCTCTACGTGGCCGATACCCATAGTTTGGCGTGGTATCTGCTGGACTCTTCCAAGCTGAGCCCCGCCGCCGATCGAGCCTTCTGCCAAGTGGAGCAGGGGCAAGCCCGGCTGCTCGTCCCGGCTATCGTCGTCGCCGAACTCATCTTCATCGTCGAGCGAGGCAGGTTGTCCACAGGCATCGACGAGTTGTTGCGTCAGATTGAATCCGCGGGCAACTTCGAGATTTGTACCCTGGGGCAGGATCAGTTGGCTTGCCTCAAAGAACAGAGAACGATCTCGACGATGCACGATTGTTTCATCGTCTGCGAAGCGCTGCTCCGACAAGCGAAGCTCATCACTAAAGACGAAGAGATTCACCGAAGTTCGACACCCTCTTGGCTCATTGAAAACTTGCACATGGCGTTAGCTATCTCCCCCTATACTCATCTTGCATGAGACAACTCTCGCTCTTGATTTCCTCGTTACTAAGTGGTAACATGATTTTAAGGCGTCATCGAGCAATAGCAGAAGAGGAGAGTGTAGGGATGGGAGATGCTTAGAAACAAAGGGGGTCTGATAAGCGGTAACGCCCTAGTTTTCATATTAGTAACCTGTCTGGTTTTCTCATTATCCGCCACCGTGTCAGGACAAGGCCAGCTAACCAATGGGAATAAGGAAAAACTAGATATAGTATTGATTGTTGACAATTCTGGTAGCATGGCAGGAAATGACCCTAATGATCTACGTGACAAGGCTTCTCAAGCCGCTGTGGGATACCTCAGGTTGAATGCGGACAAGATAGACAGTCGGATGGGTGTGGTGCTCTTCACGGATGTGGCAGAAAAAACAACTGGTGAGTCTCTTCTATCTATAATGCGCGATAGAGAGATTCGTGATGCGGTAGCCCTAAACGGATAAGGATGCATTATAGTGATGGATGAAATACCAGATCGCCCCCAC
>CAJXGD010000033.1 GCA_913053845.1 uncultured bacterium
ATCCCTCCTCGTATCGAGGAGCTCAGTTTACCATCCTTACCCCCTTGGCACAACCATCGAATGATAACAGCGAAAACACGGGAAGAGACTCCTCCCAAGCTTTGGCATCTTATAGTAAGTATATGCTATGCAGTTGCTGTAGGAATCGGTTTTTCGTGGTTCTTCTGGCGCATTGCATCCGTTCCTCTTCCCGGCTTTCTTGTTCGTACGACTATCACATCCTTCCGAACGGTTATTCTGTGGGGAATAGCGTTGGTTGTTGTATGGGCTATCGGAAACTACGTTTTTTGGTATTGGCTTGATATCCATGAGATCAGGCGGCTTGTCAATGGATGGCGTGGTTTGCACGATAAGCTAGCAAAGCATAAGGCGTTGTTGATGGGAATAGAAATTGGTCAGTGTTTCTATGAAGCTGCGCTGAAGGCAAGCCAGAACCAGCTTGAAGACCTACAATCTTTTCAAATTAAGCTGGAGCAATTAAGAGCTGGCTTTGAGGTTCAAAGTGACTCCCTAGAAACTGAATATGAACGCACTCACACTTTCAAAAACTACGTGTTGCCATGGGATACCATCGATGATATTTATCAGCATCACATCACCGACCTCAAGCATGAGTCAACTCAGTTATTTCATCCATCGCGTGCACCGTTGACAACTTGGCTAACGAAGATCCCTGAAGAAATCAAGGCTCTCCTCACCCGGTATGTAACGGAGAGGTTTCACGAGTATTGGACCAGGAATGGAATTACTGAATTACTTGTCCGCAACGGCAGACCGTCCCGTACTGAGGTGGAGAAGGAGCTCCGCTGGTTGGTGGGGAAACCTTCCAAGTCCTTCTGGCGCTATTACGGAGAGACGAAAGGCACAGTACATGTTTACATTGGCGTAGGGAATCGCCAGGAGGAGAGCGCCCTCTTGAGCGCTTTCAGGGGGCTGGCTGGAGCCCTGGGAGCAGACCCTAGCTTTTATGATACTGGTGATAATCACGCCATTACGTGCATTACCTTCCGGCATGGTATCCCTTTATATCTCCTTGCCTCAACGAAAGAATCGAGGGAGCTCTATCAACGTGAAGTCACTGATACTGCTACTCTTCACATCAATGCAGAGCTAGCTGAACAATTGAGAAATTACAACTTGTTTCCTCAAGGCTCGAAACCCTATGATTGAGCAGCAGGGTCAATCTAACACAAGCGCTAGGGGTCAGAGCTTGCTTCTTGATCTTCGATCACCTTGCTCCACTTCCTTCATAATGCGGCTGACCGTCGGGCGAAAGCCAGGCTCTGATCCCATATTTCCATGTTTTCTCAATCATCCTAAGATAATCCGGCCTTGACCAGAGCAATCAACCGATCTTGCTCCTCAGTAATGTTCGCCCCCAAGCGTGCTGCTGCGATCACAGGTTGCCAGGCGGTGAGTTGTCGCCGGTCGCCAGGACGAAGTTGAAAATAGCGCTTCAGGTAAGCCATATGAAACCAACGTCGCATTGCCTCTAACCGCCATCGGGCGGACCTTCCAGGCGGTGGAGCCCCCATACTGAGCAGCAAAGAAGTTCTGGCAACATCTGACAATGGATTGCCGCGTGTAGCATTCATCCAGTCGATGATGACCGGACCTTGCGCTGTCAGCAGGACATTGTCCGGATGGAAATCGCCGTGGCATAACCGGTCGTCAGCGGGCATTTTGTCCAGGGCTTTCAATACCGCTCTCTTCGTGTCGGCAGACAACGTCTTGGCTTCCCGGATCTCGTTTTCCAGTTGTTGCCGTTGGCAAGGCAGCTCTGGCACGATGGAGGCGTGCATGCTGGCGTGCAGTGCGGCCAAAAGGCGGGCAAACCGGAAGAGCATCCAGGGCTTTGTCAAAAAGATCTCCAGCATGGAAACCCCGTGCACCCGCGCATAAATCAGCCCGAGACGACCGTTTATCTCAACGAGTTCGCCAACAGCGGGGACGGGCAATCCAGCTGTGTGAACCACACGGGCGATGCGGGCTTCGTATTCCACCGAAGCGGCCGGCATCCAATCTCGAAACAGCTTGACGATGTGGCCCTCTTCCCAGGCATAGATCTCGGCAGTGCGGCCGAAGGCAATGGGTTTTCCGAGGGACATGATGGTCACTTCTGCCTTCTCCTTGCCTTTTAAGGGACGAGCCTATCTCCTAGAGGCTCTCGTTTGCAGCGTATTCAGGATTGCTCATCCCGACACTCCACCAGATCGACGCTCGCCCAGAGGACATTGAGCCAGACAGCGATGCCATTCGTCTCGGTGTTCCTTATCCAAGATGCCGATCTCGTGAAAGATGTGGGCCACCTGCCAGAGGTCACACACGAGGTAATCAACCCCATCTGTGGACTCCCCTCGCTCGCTCACCCAGACCGTGGTCCAGCCCCGCCGGGTAGCGGGGATCAGATTGACCCGCGCATCGTCGAGCATCATCAGCTCACGATCCGCGACGCCCAACGCCGAGACCACCCGCTCATAGGTGAGGGAATCGGGCTTCCCCCGGTAGTCGGAGGACTCGATGGCGAAGACCCGGCAGAAGCGATCGGCGACGCCGAGCACCTCCAGCACCCGTTCGGCGTAAAAGCCAGGCGCGTTGGTGAACACGCACTTTTTCACATGGATACAGTCCAAAAGGCAGCCCAGATCGGGGTCGGGTTGCAGGTACTCTTCAATGGGGAGGTCATGCACAGTGGTGAGGAACTCTTCCACATCGATGCCGTGATGCAGTGCCAGCCCCCGGGTGGTCGAGCCGTAGCGGCGGGCATATTCCCGACGCAGGGTTTCGGCCTGCTCCGGAGCCATGTGAAGCTGTTCCGCGATGCATTGGGTGAACCGCTCGCTGAGGGCCGTCATAATCCCGGCGGCAGGGGGATAGAGCGTGTCATCGAGGTCGAACAAGGCATAATGGATCATGTCATTCCCCTAGGGTCACAGTCTCCAGATAAGAGGGTCGGTGCGCCTTCCAACCCAACTGCTCGTGGATGCGCTCCTGAAAGGCCTCTGCGGCCTGGGGCTCGCCGTGGATGATGAAGCTCTGGCGCGGCGCGCGCTCGAAACCGGACAGCCAGCGCAGCAACTCGTGATAATCCCCGTGGGCCGAGAGGCCAGCGATTGAAGCGATCTTAGCTCGCACCGGGACGGGCATCCCGTGGATCTTGATCTGTTGCGCGCCCTCGCTGAGCAGCCGACCTCGCGTGCCCTGGGCCTGATAGCCCACAAAAAGTACGGTGTTTTTCGGATCGGGCAGCCGATGCTTGAGATGGTGGACAATCCGCCCGCCAGTGCACATCCCACTGGCCGAGATGATGATCATCGGCCCCGGCGCCTCGTTGAGCCACTTGGATTGCTGGACCGTGCGCGTGAAGTGGGTCTCTCGGCAGCGCAGCGGGCAGGCCTCCTCGTCCATGAGCAGGTCCACCTTGAGATTGAGCTCAGCGCCGAAGCGGCAGTAAATTGCGGTCGCGTCGCTGGCCATTGGGCTGTCTACATAGATCGGCAGATCCGGGATGCGCTTTTGGTCTTGGAGCTTGCGCAGGAGGTAGAGGAGCTGTTGCGTCCGCCCCACGGCGAAGCTGGGGATGAGCAGGACGCCCCCTCGTTCCAAGGTGTCGCCCGCCACTTGAGCCAATTGCGCCTCGAGGGGTTCCCGACTATGGGCTCGATTCCCGTAGGTCGATTCAACCAGCAGCACATCAGCTTGATGGACCGCCGTGGGTGAGCACATCACCTCCTGATCGTAGCGGCCCAAATCCCCGGAGAAGACGAGCTTCAGGTCCTCCAGCTCGCACTCCAGAATGGCCGACCCCAGGATATGGCCGGCGGCCCGCATCGTAACTGTCAGGTGCTCGTCCACCGCGAGGGACTCGTCCAGCTTGACCGGGCGGAGCGACTGCAGCGAGCGGAGCGCTTGCTGGTAGGTATAGAGAGGCAGCGCAGGCTTGTGGCGAGAATAACCCTTCTTGTTCGCATAGCTCGCCTGCTCCTCTTGCAGATAACCCGAGTCGGGCAGTAGCAGTTCCAAGAGGGCACAGGTCGCCTCAGAGGCGTAGACCGGTCCATGGTAACCGCCCTGCACCAGCCGGGGCAGGTAGCCCGTGTGGTCGATGTGGGCGTGGGTGAGGATCACGGCCTCCAATCCATTAACATCGATAGGGGAAGGTTCCCAGTTGCGTTCTTTCAATTTGTGGAGGCCTTGGAACAGGCCACAGTCGATCAGATAGGTCTTGTCCGCGTGTTTGAGTAAGTACTTGGAACCGGTGACCGTCCCGGCGGCTCCCAGAAATTGCAGTGAACTGTTCATATTTCCCCCCATGCCAGGTAGACCAGGCCCCCGAACTGCTCTTCATAGCGGGTCTCGCCCAGGAGCTCCTGCAGGTCGCTCCAGGGCTGGACTCCGAAATACCCCTCGATGGAGGGCACCCAAGGGCGAGTCAGGTACTTCAAAACCGGGTTGACCCCAAAGCCGTACCAGCGCTCAAACAGTTTGCAATCGGCGATCAATATCCGCCCGCCCGGGCGGAGCGCCGCGACCATCCGTTCCAGGGCACGACGAGGACTGGGGAAGAGGCCGATGGCGAACGTGCAGAGGATAGCGTCCACCGGCTCCGCCAACTGGAGCTGCAGGACATCGCCTTGCATCAAGCTGACATTTTGCCAACCTTGATGCTCGATTTGCTTTTTGGCCTGATCCAGCATCGCCGGCGTGTAATCGAAGCCGATCAGCCGACCCTCGGGGCCAATGGCCGCTTGAATCGCTGAGAAATTCAAGCCCGTTCCGCAGGCCACCTCCAGCACCGTTTGACCAGGCTGCAAATCGAGCTTCGCCGTGATGTATTGGCGCAGCTTCCGCTGTAGTCCCAACGAGAGCCACCTGACGTGCTGGTTATAACTGGCAGCGCGCTGCGAATAGATTTTTTGGATCTTTCCTAAGATCCATTCCGCTCGCCCAGGCGGTTCACGATTCTCAATGACCATGGCCGCTCTCCCCCAGGTAGTGCTCCGGCTCTGCTAGGAACCGAGCGCGGCAGGCCTCGGAGCAGAAGAAGTAGCTGCGGTCGCCAAAGGTGGCGGAAGATGGTGGAGACGCCTCAGCGACCATCATCCCGCAGACCGGATCGCGTCGGGGTTCCCAGCTTCCCCGCCGCACCGAGGGGCGGCCGGCCGCGAGCTCCCTCATCAGGGAGAGCTGGTTCAAGAGCAAGCGTGGCAGTAGGAACTGTTTCCACACGCGCTCCTTGCCCCTTTGGGCCAACTCGTCTGCCCCGGCCGGGTCCTCCAAGAGTCGGAGGATGGCCTGAGCGCACTCCTCCACACCCTCAACGAGAATACCTCCGACCCCATCGGACATCTGCAAGGGAATTCCCCCCACGCGCCCCGCCACGACCGGCGTCCCTTTCCAGAGGGCTTCGGAGACTACCAGGCCGAAGCCTTCCCGGATCGACTTCTGAACGACGACGTCGGAGAGGCGCTGGAAAGCGTTCACCTCGATGTTCCCCACCCCGGTAAGGTTGGTGAAGAGATGGATGGAAGGGTCCCCTTTGCTCTCCAGTTTGATCTTCTGGTAGACCTCCCACCCTTCCGGATCATCCAAGGCCATCGAGCCGACCAGGGCGAGTTGGAGGTTCGGGACCGCTTCGCGGACCAGCCGGTAGGCCGCGATCAGGCCCAAGGGGTCCTTCCAGGGGTCAAACCGCGCCACTTGGGTGATCAGGGGACGGTCCAGGCTGATCCCAATCCAGTCCAGGACTTGAGCGGCCAGACGCTTCGACAAGGGAAAGTTCTTCGGGCTGAGCGGGTCTATCGCCGGGGGGATGATCTCCACCCGTGCCACCGGGAGGTCCGGCGGGACGAACGAGGCCATGGTGAAGATGGCCGCGTCGTAGGCCGCTAAGAACGGCCGCAGAACCTCCCAGACCTGGGGGTTTGGCTCGGAGGTATCGATGTGGCAGCGCCAGATCCACTGCGCCTCCCCTTTGCCGTGCAGGGTGGGCAGAGCGGCCGGCTGGGGATCGTGGATGAAGACGAAGTCGTACTCCTCCTCCAGCTGCGCGGCGTTCTGCTCAGCGTTGACCAGGTAGATGGTCTGTTCTTCCTCGCTCAGCTCCCGCGCAGCCCCTTGGAGGCCGTTGTGCATGGTCTTGGTAACCTCGAAGAAGGCGTTATTGCCATGGATAACTTTCCAATCTGCGACGAGCCCCAGGTCGTTCAGGAGGGGCACGAGGGAACGCAAGAGCTCGGAGACGCCGCCGCCGTATGGCGTGGCGTTAAGGTGCAGCACCCGCATCCCGCGCAGCTCCGCGGCGACCCGGCGCAGCTCAGCGAGTATCGCATCGGGCGCAACGCCGCGGTAGGCCTCCAACGATCGCTCGCCGACATCCACGCTCTGTAGCATGATCTACCGTCCTTCGCCCAGCGTCTCAGGCACTGGGTATCTCACTCGGTTACCACCAGTTTGCCCCGCAGCATGTTCATCGAACAGTGGAAGTCATACTCTCCCGGCTTTTCGGGCAGCAGCTCCACGGTCACCGTCTCGAAGGGCGGCAGCTTCGTGGATTTCTCGAAAGCGGGGAAGACGACCGTCTCGCTGCAGGAGACCTCCTCCTCGCGGGTGAAGTGCAGCTTGACCGGCTTGCCGGCTTTGACCACGATGACGTCAGGATCGTAGCCCCCCTTGACCCGGATGCGGATCTCCTGCGCCCCACCCGCCTCGGCGGCCATGACGCCTTTCTTCTCATAGATCCAGAAGTACCAGACGATCCAGATGATCGCCAGGAGACCTGCGAGGCTGACCAAAATCTGTGCGATCATTTCGCCCCCCTTTCTGTAGTGGTAAGTCGCGGCCGGAACCGCCGCAGACGATTCGCGTTGGTCACCACGGTGACGCTGCTGAAGGCCATCGCCGCCCCGG
This sequence comes from uncultured bacterium, assembly GCA_913053845.1. GTDB lineage: Bacteria > Bipolaricaulota > Bipolaricaulia > RBG-16-55-9 > DRJF01 > DRJF01. The sequence continues at coordinate 6,910 of CAJXGD010000033.1, forward strand.
CGAGCAGGGGGCTCAAGAGGAGGCCAAACAGCGGGTAGAACACCCCGGCCGCCACGGGAAGGCCCAGCGTGTTATAGATGAAGGCCCCCACCAGGTTCTGCTTGATGTTGCGCATGGTGGCCTTTGAGGCCTCGATGGCGATCACCACACCGCGCAGGCTGCCCCCTACCAGGGTGATGTCGGCCGCCTCGATGGCCACGTCCGTTCCCGTCCCAATCGCAAAGCCCACCTCGGCCTGGGCCAGCGCCGGGGCGTCGTTGAGCCCGTCGCCTACCATCCCCACCTGGTGGCCTTCGAGCTGAAGCTTTTTCACTTCCGCTGCCTTCTGCTCGGGAGGCACCTCGGCCAGCACCCGCTGAAGACCCACCTGGCGGGCGATCGCCTCGGCCGTCCGGCGGTTGTCACCGGTGAGCATGACCACCTCGAGGCCCAGCTCCTTGAGCGTCCGAATGGCCGCGATGGAGTCCTCCTTGATCGTGTCGGCCACGGCGATCAGTCCGGCGGCTTTCCCGTCGATCGCCACGTACATGGGCGTCTTGCCCTCGTCGGAGAGGTGCGTGGCCCGCTCGCTCAGCGTGCCGAGCTCCACCGCTGCTTGCTCCATGAGCTTCAGATTGCCCAAGAGCATCTTCTTCCCTTCGATGACGGCCTCGATCCCATGGCCGGGTATGGCGTTGAAGTCGGTCGGCTCCGCAAGTTCTAGCTCTTTTGCCTTGGCTCCAGCCACAATGGCTTCGGCCAGCGGGTGCTCGCTGCCATGCTCAGCGGAGGCGGCCAGCCGCAGCACCTCGTTCTCGGAGAACCTCTCCGCGGCGATCACCTCGGTCAACTCCGGCTTGCCCTTGGTGACCGTGCCCGTCTTGTCCAGCACAACTGTGTCAAGCTTCGAGGCCTTCTGGAGAGCCTCGCCGTTGCGAATGAGAATGCCATGTTCGGCGGCCTTCCCCACCCCGACCATGATACTCATCGGGGTAGCCAAGCCCAACGCGCAGGGACAGGCGATCACCAGCGTGGTCACCGCCGCCACCAGGGCGAAGGCCAGGCTCGGCTGCGGTCCGAAGTCGAACCAGATCACAAAGGCCCCCACCGCGATGATCATCACCACCGGGACGAAGTAACTGCTGACCACGTCGGCCAGACGGGCGATGGGAGGCTTGGTGCTCTGAGCTTGCTGCACCAGCTGGACGATCTGCGCCAGCGCCGTCTCCTTGCCCACCTTAGTGGTCGCGAATTTGAACGCCCCGGTCTTGTTGATCGTGCCGCCGATCACTTCATCTTGGGGGTTCTTTTCCACCGGGATCGGCTCACCGGTGATCATCGACTCGTCAAGCGAGGAGTGGCCTTCCACGATGGTTCCATCGGCCGGGACCTTCTCACCGGGGCGCACTACGACGATGTCCCCCACCAACACCTCTTCCACCGGGATGTCGATCTCCTGGCCATCGCGAACCACGCGGGCCGTCTTGGCTTGTAAGTCGAGCAGTTTCTTGATGGCTGCACTGGTGCGCCCCTTGGCCCGCACTTCCAGCGCTTGACCCAGCACGACCAGCGCGATGACCACCGCAGCCACATCGAAGAAGGGCTCGGCGGCCGTGCCTTTGGGGAAGATCTGCGGGGCAATGATCGCCACGACCGAATAGAGCCAAGCGGCTCCTGTGCCCAAGGCCACCAGGGTGTTCATATCCGCGCTGTGATGTCTAAAAGCGGCCCAGGCCCCGGTGAAGAAGCGCTGGCCTGACCAGGCGAGCACCGGCAGGGTGAGCAGGGCGTCGAAGGCCCAGATGAGCCGCAGCGTTCCCTGCGATAGATCTTTTAAGAAGGGGAAGAACTGGGGATAGGACGTAATGAGCACCGGCACTGAGATGATGGCCGCGAAGAGGAAGCGGCTCAGCAGCAGGCGGTACTCCCGCTCACGGGCAGCAGACTCCTGGTCGGGCGGCTCCTCCTCTTCCAGCCGGTGTATCGTCTTGTAGCCGGTGGATTCGATCGCCTGCTTAACCTCCTCGAAGCGGACCATCCCTGGCAGGTAGCGGATGAGCGCCGTCTCTGTGGCGGGGCTCACCGTCGCCTTCAGGACGCCGGATACCTTGTGCAGGGCCTCTTCAATGAAGCCCACACAAGAGGCGCAGTGCAGGTCGGCGATGCGCACCCGCATCTCGGCCGCGCCCACATTATAACCGACCTGCTTGATCGCCTGGACTGCCGCTTGCAAACTCTCCTCTTTCGGATCGTAGGTGATGTGAGCCTTACCCAGCGCAAAATTGATGTGGGCTTTCTGCACTCCAGGAACCTCTCGCAGCGTGCGCTCCAAGGTGACCACGCAACTGGTGCACTCCAGGCCGGAGAGCGGCAGCTCCGCCTGCACCGGGTCGGAGCGTTCAAGATCCACCCCGGTGGTCGCAGAGCGCGCACTCTCAGCCTTCTTCACGTAGAATTCCGGCTTCTCGGTGAACTGTCGAGCGCAGGCCTCAGAACAGAAATAGTACTCCTGTCCCTGATAGACATGCGAGCTCACCGCCCGGTCTCGCTCGATCTCCATGCCGCAGATAGGATCTTTGATCATCGTTTCGCTCCTTTTTTGCATCGGCCTAACCCCCCCTTGGCAGTCTCATTTCCTTTAACCCGACCCCTCCGGGGGTGGGATGAACGCAGTCTAACAGATCACTCCACGGTTGTCAAGGCAAGTGCAAGCGCGATGAGCAATTTGATATTGATCATCTAAGATGCCTCCTGTATCTGTGCAGTCATCCTACTCGATTGACGTATCCACAGCCAACTCGATTATGTTCTTCTCGATAGTCTCCTGGATGGGCATGAGGCCTTCACCGAACGCTCACAGAGTTTACACCGGCGCGTCACCGTGATAAACTAGCATAGCTCGTGAACCATCCAGCCCACCGGGGGCGGGATGGATGCACTGAGGAGAATAGCAACTTCACCGCTATATGGAGGATGATCACCATGTCGAACTACGGACACAGTCGAACGGTCGAGCTGAGTTATCCAGAGGCAGTTGAGCGCGTCACCCAAACGCTCAAGGAGCAAGGCTTCGGCATCCTGACTCAGATCGACGTCAAGGCGACGCTCAAAGAGAAGCTGGGGGTAGACTTCCCCAACTATCTCATCCTGGGGGCCTGCAATCCGACCTATGCCCATAAGAGCTTGCAACTTGAGACAGAGCTGGGGCTGCTACTCCCCTGCAACGTCATCGTCTATGAAGATGAGGGTCAGACGAGGGTGGCGATGCTCAAACCGACGGCAGCCTTGGGGATCGTGGGCAACCCGGAGCTGGACAGGTTCGCTCAGGAGGTCGAGGCCAAGGTCAAGCAGGCGATAGACCAGGTCTGATCTCTGCTGAGACGGACCCGGCAAGAAGGGAGTCGCGATGCACATGATGATCGGCGGCATGGGCGTGCTGGTGATAGCCGTGCTGCTCTTGGCTGCCCTGCTCGGCTTGACAGCTGCCCTGCCCTATATCAAGGCGATGATTGGGGCCGTCCTGGGCGGGGCGGCCCTGGGATTGGGGCTGGCCTTCGTCGTCGCTTGGCGCCAGGAGAAAGCGCGCCCGGCCCGGCCAGGAGTTCCGGGGAGCAAGGCTGCCGCTCGCTCGCGCTGCTCCCACTGCGGCCAGCTAGTTGCGCCCCAAGCTGCTCTATGTCCCAACTGTCATCAGGATCTCAAGACCAACTGCCCTCAGTGTGGGGCGATCATTTCGGTGACGGCCAAGAGCTGTCCGCGTTGTCAGGCAGCGCTCTAGGGTGATCGGCAGGTCTAAAGCAGTTACCCCGCTTCACCACATGGGAAAGGGTACCTGCTGTAAGGAGAGGGTAAAGCTTGGGAACACGGGCAGCATTGGTCAGCGGGCAGATCACGATTACCGGGCTGTGACGGTTGATCGCCTTAGAGCCTCCCAGTCCGAGCGCTCGAATTCTCGGCTGAGCTGGAGGGAGAGTTCACCGTATCGTTCATCGTGCTCCATTTCAGCGAATTGCGCGTCGATCAGGGCCTCTTCTAACTGTCTCAGATACGCCTCTACCGCCTGGACGATGAGGCGGTTGCGGCTGCGGGCGGGCACCGTGGCGCACCAGGGCATCGGCCTGCTCCACGAGGGCCTTGGGCAGATCCACAGTCAACCTAGCACGTTCCTTAGTGGTCATGAGCATCCTCCGATTGCTTTGCCATGATAAGAGCATTGTACGAGACACCTTGCAAATATGCAATCAGAATGTGAGGGCAGGAAGGAGAAGAGATGATGAAGTCTAGAGGTTTGCGGTAGGGACCCTTGCCCCTTCCAAAAGATGAGCGTCTCTCTATCACAGCAGACGCCAGGACCAGGAAACTCCAAAATAAACATGGATATTTGTACCCGGTGAATAACCTGGAGCACCTCTGGTCGTTTCTATACCAACTCCACTGCTAGCCTCTACACCTCCAATCAATGGTCTTGTCAGACCAACCCCAAGAGACCACCCGATCCAATTATCAGATGGAGTAATGACGACGCTTCCACCAGCAGTTAGGAGCACGTCAAACAATCGGGCTATTCCAACACCAGCGGAGAGACTGAAGCTGGGAGGATACTTTATCTTCATAGTTTGAAAATCCACTATAGTTGTGCCAAACCCTAAAGAAACACGGCCTATCAATACTGACAGACCGATATCAGCCCAACGGGTAACTTTCGCAAAGGCCGGGGGTGATGTCTGCCAGATCGTATTTGCCTGTGATACCCCAACGCTTAGCTTCACAACGGCAGCCTGCGAAGGCCATGGAATGCCCAGTGAAAGGCCCATCGCTACTCCGATTAGCACGATGGTTTGACCCAACTTGCTCATATCAGCACCTCCAGTCTATTTCTTCCCCCTCTCCTCTTGCAAAAGCCCCACAGGAGGGCTTAAACCTATGATCCATCCGGCATCGGCATATTCGACCAACGGTCGCGGCTTGATCTGACCGAGAGAGCCGATCTCCGGGATTTGTTCTAAAACGAGCGCCATTCCGCTGCCTGCATACTCGACCAAGGGCCGTGGCAGTGCTATGTAATGAGATTGGGGTCTCTCTAGAGCCATAGCCAAGGCGCCATTGGAATACTCGATCAAAGGTCGGGCAAAGGCTGAGGGTGAAGTTTGGGGCCTCTCCAAAGTGAGCCCCAAGGCACCGTTAGAATACTCAACCAAGGGTCTTGGTAGGATTCTGCCCACTTCCTTCTGCAACTCAGCCTCGGGAACAGGACCCAAAATCCATCCGACCTCATCGGCTCCTTCTACGATGGGTTCAGGGGGCGGGCCTACGAGAGCATGAGACCAATGGCCCAAGAGAAACCAGGCCATAATGCCTATCAGTAAGGCAGCGAGCAGCCAAATAATTGACCGATTCATCCTATTGACCTGTCTGGTAGATCAATATGACAGCAAGATATGAGGTTCCACTACTCTCGTTGTTCCATAGCTGGAAACTGTGTTTGAATTGGACTTTTATCTTGCTCGTTACGTCACCGTAGAAGAGTTGTCTTGTATATTTTGCTAGCCACGTGCCGTCCATTCCCACTCGACCAACGCCAGAACCCGTATGATAGAATGACCACGAAGCCTCAAACAGACGCACCCCTTGAGGTATGGTCAAATAGAAAGTCTCGGTTCCGCCATTCTGACTGCTCAGCTTGGTAGCCACCATGATCCTGTTTGCGGCAGGATACTCAAAATCATAGTAGTGGACTGAAGGGAAAGGGATGGCAGCGGTTCTCCGGAGAATATCGAATATTTGACGGATGGCGTCTTCAAGCGTCGCCCGAGGCATCACCCCTCCACTGTAGCCGATCCACTGCACGATTTTGCTGGCTGGCTCACTGTTGGAGTAGTATGCCACGATCCAGCCTTCCTTGTTGACGTAGACGTGAGGATCTGCATAGTCCGGCAGATTTGGCAAGGCCATCTCTCCGATGATGTACTGGTCGCTGACCGTCTCGATGGTCTTGAAAGTACCCTTTATTGTCTTTAAGTCAATCGCCTGATCGAGCTTGACATAGGCCGATATGCCCGCTTCCTGCTGCAGGAAGTTGACTCCCTTCTGTGGCGTTTGGGCTTCGGCTGCCAGAGCTATGAAGGATGGTGTTTCCAGCAGGATTCCATTATTGTCCCCTGTCCTATCCCATTCAAATGGATTGAGGAGTAGAATCCCGACAACTAGAAACCCTATGGCCGTAAGATGCTTGATCTTCATTTGCTATCCCTCCATTTTAGATTGTGATTTTGCCATGCCAATGATCTCTCCCTTAGAATCTGAAGAATACATCAGCATCCAGAGAATTCCCCAATGTCGGTATCATCAGGGTCGCCGTCACCCGCAGGTTTATGGAGCCTAGCCTCATTAAACCTCCAGATTGCGCCATTGGGCGTGTAGATCAACCTGCTACCCTCAGAAACCCCTCCCATGTGACCTCATCCCCTGGATCCGCGACCAACACCTCCCCGGCTATTCGCCCCCAGCCGGTTGCCTGATATGATCGCTTTTTGCACTATAGATCAGCTGCGCGGAGTTTGTCAAGTACTGGGGATGTCAGCTTTAATTAGTAGAGAATGCGTGTTTCGTCTGGTTCCGGCACCAAAGCTCCCTCACCCTGAGAGTTAACCCCTCAGCGGCTCAGCGCACCAACCAACCTTGACACTACGGTGACCAGCCTCTATCCTGGTGTGACTTGGTTCATAATGCGAGGTGAATGTCATGACTGCTCAGACGGTCAAGATCGAGGTCAGTCTTCCCCAGGAAGAGTTTCGACAGATCGAGCGGCTGCGCAGAGAACTCAAGCTTTCTCGTAGCGCCTTGATAACTCAAGCCATTCGCCAACTGCTTGAGGAGCGACAGAGAAAAGACAATATCCAGCGGTATATTACGGGTTATCGCGACCATCCCGAGACGCCGGAAGAGTACGCTGGATTCCAGGAGATGGCTCAACGTGCTTTCTCTCAGGAGCCCTGGAATGGAGAACAAGGATGAGCAATGCAGCGTGGTGAGATTTGGTGGGCTAAGCTACCGCCTCCCGCGGGACGTCGCCCGGTGGTCTTGGTCTCCCGTGATGAGGCTTACCTCATCCGGGACTGGGTAATGGTCGCGCCGGTGACTACCCGTATCCGGGACATGCGTTCGGAGGTCAAGGTGGGACCACAGGATGGATTGCTGCGCCCTTCAGTAGTCAACTGTGATAGTTTGGTCACCATTCCCAAAGCCAGACTGAGCCACCATATTGCTTTGCTGAGGGCCATCAAGATTCAGGCGCTCAATGATGCCCTAAACTTCGCCCTGGGTCTCCCTTGACGGCCCGTAGGCAGCTCACCGATCTTCACCCAATCCCCACGCTCAGACCATCGCCCCTTCACAATGCAGTGCTAAGCTCAGGGCGTCACGAAAGGAGATGAACATCATGAAGCGACTTATCAAGTGGAGCTGGATGCGTGGGATTCAACTCATCACCTATCTTGGCTTGTTGGTCCTGCCGACCACCCTCGCCTTCGCCGACGGCTCGGGGTATCATGGAGAGGGAATGATGGGTGGTAGCTGGGGTTTCTGGATGGGCTTCGGCTGGCTGTGGATGCTGCTGCTCATTGCCCTGATCGTCCTGGCGATCGCGGCCCTGGTTAAATATATCTCCGGGTCAGGATCGTCAGGTTCTCACACAAACCATGGCCAAGAAGATCCTGGTAGTGGACGACGAGCGTAAGATCACCGAGCTGGTCAAGGCTTACTTGCAGCAGGCCGGTTTTGAGGTCCTGACCGCCTACGATGGCCGGCAGGCGCTGGAGATATTTGAGCTAGCGCAGCCGGCCCTGGTGGTGCTTGACCTGATGCTGCCGGAGCTCGACGGCTTGGAGGTGGTGCGAGCCATTCGCAAAAACGCCAGCACGCCGATCATCATGCTCACCGCGCGCACCGAGACGATCGATCGAGTGACCGGTCTGGAGGTGGGCGCCGATGACTACGTGCCCAAACCCTTCGATCCCCGCGAGCTGGTCGCCCGAGTGCGCGCCGTCCTGCGGCGCAGCGAGGAGCAGTTTGCCTCTTCGACTCAGCGCCTCGAGGTGGGACAGTTGGTCATCGATCCCCAGCGCCACGAAGTGCGACTCAAGGGCCAATTATTGACCCTGACTCCCACCGAGTTCGCGCTGCTGGCTCTGCTGGCCGGTCACTCCGGCCAGGCCTTCAACCGGCTGCAGATCATGGAAGCCCTGCGCGGCACGACCTATGCCATCTACGATCGCGCCATAGACACCCATATCAAGAACCTGCGCCGCAAGATCGAGGCCGACCCGACCGATCCCCAATATATCCTGACCGTGCGTGGCCTGGGCTACAAGTTCCGCGAGCCCTAGGCACCGCAGAAAGGAGGCCATCGTGCTCGCCCGGCTGAAGCGTCTCTCGTTTCGGGTCAAATTGATCGGCGTCTTTGCCGCGATCATCGTCGTTGGGGTGGCCGTGGTCTATCTATTGGCCGGCGCAGCCATCGTGCGCAACTTCTCCGACTTCACCGTGGAGACCGCCCAGATGCACGCCCAGGGCATGGTTCCCTACTTCGCATATTATTATGAGCAGAACGGTAGTTGGCAGGGGTTAGGAAAGCTATTCGATCAACTGGTGCGGGCACACGGGGCGCTGGGTGATCGTTTCCTGCTGGTTGACGAATCTGGTCGAGTGCGCTTTGCCTCGGATCAGCGGCTCGTCGGCCAGAGACTATCGGCCGAGCGATTGCAAGCGGGTGCGCCCATCCGGGTCTCTGGGCGGCGAGTGGGGACCTTCTTCGCCGGCTCGATGGTGGGCAATCCCTCGCTGGCCGCGGACCGGTTTGTGCTCTCGGTCAGCCGCTCGGTGCTCATCGCCGCGCTGGCGGCCGCCCTGGTGGCCCTGATCTTCGGCTCCATCTTCCTACGAACCCTGACCAATCCCCTCAAGCAGTTGGCTCGCGCCTCCCAGCAGATCGCCTCCGGAGATCTCTCCCAACGGGTGGTCATCGGCACCCAGGATGAGCTGGGGCAGTTGGGAGAGAGTTTCAACCGGATGACCGAGCGCTTGGACCGCTCCGAGCGCTTGCGTCGCCAGATGATCGCCGACATCGCTCACGAGCTGCGCAACCCGCTTACGATCATCCAGGGTGACCTGCAGGGCATGCGTGAGGGCGTCTTGCCGACCACCCCGGAGCTGATCGCCTCGATCCACGAGGAGAGTCGGCTGCTCAGCCGCTTGGTCAATGATCTGCGCGAGCTCTCGCTGGTGGAGGCCGGCGAGCTGCAATTGGAGCGCCGACCGACCGATCTGCGCGAGCTGCTCGGCCAGATCGCCAGCGAATTCGAGTCGCAGCTGCGGGCGAAAGGGGTCGAACTGGTTCTGGAGTTGGCAGATGACCTACCTCTGGTGGAGATCGATCCCGACCGGATCGGTCAGGTCTTTTTCAATCTGCTCCATAACGCCGAGCGCTACACGCCGCAGGGCGGCCGGATCACCCTCACAGCCAAACGGACCGATGACCATGTTCAGCTTGGCGTCTCGGACACGGGATCGGGACTGCGTCCCAATGAGCTGCCCAAGATCTTCGAGCGCTTCTATCGAGGCGATCGCTCACGCTCGCGGGCCAGCGGGGGCTCGGGGCTGGGCTTGGCAATCGCGCGGGGGTTAGTCGAGGCCCACGGGGGGCAGATCTGGGCCGAGAGCCCTCCAGGGCAGGGGGCGACCTTCACGCTGAGCTTGCCAATAGAGAGCGATCGGTCCAGAGAGAGTTGATATACTCCCAAGCTGGTAGTATCATAAAGATATGATTTACGCCTTACTATATACTATGAATACAGGAGGTGCGTTCTCTTGCCAGTTTACACCAAGCGGGTGCAGACAGTGTTGACCGATGAGCAATATGAGCTGCTGAGGCAGATCTCAAAGGAGCGAGGCCAGCCGCTCAGTGCGCTGATTCGTGAGGCGATCGAAGCTGCTTGTTTCCGGAAAGTCATGCAAGAGCGCCGTCGCTCCGCTCTGCAAAAGTTGCTCTCGCTGGATGCGCCGGTTGCCGACTGGGAACAGATGGAGGAGGAGATCACTCAAGGGGTCTTGGAAACGTACCCAGGAGCACGAGGCCAAATCGAGCAAAAGTGAAGAGTGAAATTGCACTACTCGATGCGAATATTCCGATGTATGCTGCGGGAAGGGAGCACCCTTACAAGGGGTCCTGCGTCTGGGTGATGACTGAGATAGCAGAAGGACGGATTCAGGCGGCCATCGATACCGAGATTATCCAGGAGATCTTATACCGTTATGGAGCCATCAAGCACCCGCAGGTAGGGATTAGCATGGCGAAGAGGCTCTTGGAGATCGTTCCGATGATCTATCCCATCCTTCCCGCCGATGCGCGCTTGGCTGTAGGGCTTTTCGAAAGGTATAGTGCCCAAAAAGTGCAGGCCAGAGATGTTCTTCACGCAGCCGTGATGTTAAACAATGGTTTGCGCAACATTCTTTCGACCGATACCCACTTTGATCACATTAAGGGCATCCGTCGTCTTGATCCACAAGCCCTGTTCGCCGCGGCTCATAGCTGAGCCAAGCGAGAGGCGAACCTGAGGCCGTGCCGAGTTGACTTGCGCAGCACAGAGGTCTAAACTAGGGATCGCAGCACAAGGAGTTGATGAATTATGAAGAACTCGGTCAAACTGAATCTGCCGGCTTGGGTGATAGTAGCGGCCGTCATACTGGCAGCCTTGATCGGTTGGTCGTTGATGAGCACGAGCAGTATGTCCTATGGCAGCAAGGGTCAGATGGCACCGCGGACCAAGGCGCAGATGCAGGCGATGAACACCACGCTCGATAAAGCACTGGGACAGATGGACGTAGCCCTCCAGCACGCCGGTTTAGCCGGCAAGGCCAAGGATCTCGCCGGGCTACAGACGCACGTTCATCAGGCGCTCAATGTGATGGAGGGTCAGGGTGGCCCGGACTACGATGCCTCCGCTGGCAAGCCCGGTGACGGCCACGGCGTTCAGGTCTATCTGCAAGACATGATGAAGGCATGCACGCGCATGGGCTCCGGCCCAATGGCCATGGGCATGATGGCAGGTCCGATGACGAAGATGCGCGCTCAGATGGTTCAGACCCTGCAAAGCACCCAACAAGCGGGCCAAAAGGCGGTCAAATATCTGAACGAAGCGCTGAAAGCTAAAATGCTCGCTGCCGCTCAGGGTAGTCTCAAGGAAGCCATGAAAGAACTTCAGGTGATGAAGGGCATGCCCGGCAGCATGAGCCCCAAGACCGGCGGCCTGACCCTTGCCCGGATGATGATGACCCGGATGATGAAGATGATCTCCCCAGCCAAGAAGTAACTGCTGGCTTGATGGATATCCTCGCGAGGACGAGCCTGTGCTGACTTATGTGAGCTACGCCGTTCGCTCGTTTATCCGGGCGCTGGACAACCTTCTCCGCCGGTTGGGAAGAGCACCTGATTACGTCGTCTTCATCTTGGAAGGCAGCTATCCTCAGTTGCGCCCGCCGCGGGGCAATTTCTGGCAGCGGCGGCTCGCCCCGCCTAAGACCAGTTTGCAAGAGTTGGCTGAACAGTTCCGCCAAGTCGCCGGCGACCCCCGCGTCCACGGCGTCGTGCTGCATCTGCGCCGGTTGCGCATGCCGCTGGCCCAACTGCAAACCCTAGCTGATCTAATCCGGGAGCTGCGCACCGCCGGCAAACGGGTGGTGGCTTGGTCAGCCAGTTACTATGACAGTGCCAACTATTACGTCGCCTGTGCGGCGGATGAGATCCTGTTGCAGCCGGGCGGCTCGGTCTATCCGCTGGGGCTGCATCGCGGTTTCCTCTTCTTGGCCGATGCCCTGGAACGGATCGGCTTACAGGCCGACATCATCCAGATCAGCCCTTACAAGACGGCGGGCGACCTGCTCACCCGAAGGGGCCTGTCCGATGAGGCCCGGCAGATGGCCAACTGGCTCATCGATGAGAGCTATGCTCAATTCACTCAGGCCATTGCCGCTGGACGCGATCTCGATGAGGCGGGCGCGCGAGCCCTGATCGATCACGCGCCGTACACCGATCTGGAAGCTGCCCATGCCGGCGTAGTAGACACGCTGATCGGTGAGGAAGATCTACGGCGCACTTAGAGAGGGCGGAGAGGCCGGCCCGTCTTTCACCCTGGGAGATCGCCCGAAAACGCCTGCTGCGCCGCCCCAACTCACGACCGGGGCGCTACGTGGCACTGCTGCGCATCGAGGGTGAGATCGTGGATGGCCGGAGCCAGCGCCCGCCGCTCAAGCCACCTTTTGCGCTGCCCTTCTTGCTCAACGAGCGAGCCGGCGATCTGAGCGTGGTGCAAGCGGCACGCCAAGTGCTGAAAGACAAGCGAGCCGCGGCCCTGGTGGTCTATATTGACTCCGGGGGTGGCTCGGCCACAGCCTCGGAGGCCATGACGGCGGCACTGAAGAAGGTAGCGGCGAAAAAACCCTTGGTCGTGGCAATGGGTCCGGTCGCGGCCTCCGGTGGCTATTATGTTGCGACCCCGGCGCGCTGGATGGTGGCCCAGCCGGGGACGATCACCGGCTCGATCGGCGTGCTCCACGGCAAGTTCGTCAACGCCGGCCTGCTCGGCAAGCTGCTCTTCAGCCGGGAGACGATCAGCCGGGGCAAGCGGGCCACGCTCCTCAGCTCGGAGCGACCGTTCAGCGAGGAGGAGCGGGAGCTGATCTGGCGGCAGATCCGACGAACCTACGATCTGTTTCTCGATCGCGTGGCGGCCAGTCGCCAACTGACCTGCGAGGCGGTGGATGCCGTCGGGGGCGGCCGAGTCTGGACCGGGCGACAGGCCCTCGAACGCGGTCTAGTAGACGAGTTGGGAGGGGTGGACCAAGCCCTGGAAAAGGCACGCCACCTGGCAGGTCTGAGCCACCGCGCGCCGCTGCGTGAGGTCAGACCTGGCAAGCGATCTCTGCCCCCCAGTCCCACATCCTCGCTGGCGCTGGCTCAATATGTCATTGAGGGCTGGCGCCAGTTCAACGAGGCCGGCACGCTGTGCCTCTGCCCGCTGATCGTCGACGATCTCTCGAACGACCTGTAGTAGCTCAGCGACCCCTAGCTCGCCTCGATCAGGGTATGATAGGGATAGATATCATGGTCCTGCCGGTGCGCAAAGCCTGCCTGTTGCAAGGCCTGACCGATGATCTCCCCAGGGATCCGCTGGCTCAGCGGTGGCCCCATCGGCGTCTCAATCGGCTTCCAATCGATGAGGATCAACCGCCCGCCGGGGCGCAGGATGCGTCGTAGCTCAGCCAGGAAGGCCGGAGTATCTTCCAGTTCATGGTAGACATTGGCCAGACAGGCCGCCTCGACCGCATCATCCGGGAGAGGAATCCGGCGCTCCTCGCAGCGCACGGTCTTAATATTCTTCAGCCCGCCGGCCTCGGCGCGCTGGGCCAGCTCGCTGAGCATCTCCGGCTGCAGATCAACGGCGTAGACCTGGCCCTTGGGACCGACGCGCTCGGCCACCGGCAAGGTAAAATATCCCGGCCCACAGCCGATGTCGGCGTAGGTCATTCCCGATTGGGGCTGGAGGATCTCCAAGAAGGCCGTGATGCTCTGCCACTGGGCCCGCTCCGGGCGATCAAGTTTTTCAATGTTCTTCGGGTCAAACTTGTTCTTCGAGTCAAACTTCTGGGATGTCACAATTGGCTCCTTTCGCTGCCACTCCTGGAGGGAGTTGGCGATTGCTTGGCGCGGCTCGTTGCCCTTACCTGTCATCTCAGACTATACTAGCGCCTGGGAACCATCATGGCCAAGCGCAAACCGGAAACGAGCCTGCTCGATCTGCTGGCCCACCAGGAGGAGACGGCTGAGGAGACTGTCGATCGCGATCGGCCCGCTGAGATTGAACCGAAGAACGCGTCGGTCTTTGCTTCCTCCACACCTATTCTGCGCCTCCAGACGCTTCAGATTGAGAATATCTGGGCTTACCGCCAGGCCGAGCTGACCTTCGAGGGGGGAGTTACGGTGGTGGCCGGTCCCAACGGCAGTGGGAAATCTTCGCTGCTGGAGAGCATCTTCTTCGCCCTCTACGGTTCGCGGGCCGGACCGGCCATGGAGCGTAAGATGGCCGAGGTGCTGCGGCTGGGCACCCCTTCCGGCCGGGTGGTGCTGAGCTTCTCCTATGGCGAGGAAGAGTATCAGGTGCAGCAGGGGCTGCGCCGCCGCAAGCGCGGCGAGGGGGTGAGCTCCGACAAGGAGTCCTGCCGCCTGCTGCGGCGCGGTGACGGGGCCGAGTGGGTCGGCGTGGAGAACGTGGCCGGCGAGATTGAGAAACTCTTCGGGCTCAGCCGCGACGATTTTACCAATTGCGTCTACGTGCGCCAGGGTGAGATAGACCGCCTGATCCGTGCCGGCGGCGAAGAACGTCGGCGGATGATCGATCGCCTGCTGCGCCTCGAGCTGCTCGACAGCTACGCCCGCCGCGCTAAGGAGGGTGCCCGCCGCGCGGTGGTCCGGCGCCACGATCTCTTGGAGAGCAAGAGCCTCGAATTGCAGCGCGAGATAGAATCTTTAGCGGCCGAGAAATTGCCCCAACTCCAGCTACGGCTCCGGCGTGAGCTGCAGAGGGCGCATGAGGAGATCGAGCTCAAAGAGGAGAAAATCAGCCAGGCGGAAGCCTACCGGCTGAACTTTCAAGAGCAGCTCAAGCGCTTCGCCGAGGCGGCACGCCAGATCGAGCTAAGCGCGCAGGAGCTGGCCCAGAAGCGCCAGCAGCTCACCCGGCAGCAGCAGCGCCAAGAGCAGCTCGACCGCTCTTACGGCGAGTTGCACCGGCGCTATGAGACGCTCCAGAGCCGACTGGGCCAGAAGTTGGAAGCCCTGAAGCTGGATAAGCTCCAAGTGATCAGCTCGCTGAACGGCTCCGGCGAGCGCTTCGAACAGATCGCAGAGCTGCCTCAGGCGCTGACCCAGAGCCGCGAGCGGGCCGGCCAACTACAGCGCCAATCGGAGCAGCGACGTGAAGCACTGGTCAGAGCCAGCGAAAAGCAGCAAGCAGCGCGAGAGCTGCTGCTCCAGGAGAGCACCCGGCTGGCAACTGAAGCCAAGAGCATAAAAAGAGAGCTGAGCAAAAGTGAAAAACTGGTCGCCGCCGGCCGCTGTCCTACCTGTCGCCAGTCCGTCTCCGCTGAGACCTTCGCGGTGACCCGCCGGGAGCTGGAAGCGCAACTGGAGCAACTGGGCCAAGCGCAGTCGGCTTGCGGGACGCAGCTTGAGCTGCTGGAGGCCGAGATGGCCGAGGCGAAAAAGGCGGGCTCGGCGGAGCTCCAAGCGCTGAGCCAGGCGCTGCAAGCATTGGAAGAGCACCGCGCCCGACTGGAAGAGTCCAAGGAGCTCTGCCTCACGCTGCTCAAGCTCAAGGAACAGGGGCGCGAGCGCAAAGCGGCCCTGCAACTGGTCGCGGAGAGCTTCGAGGCGCTCAAGGGCGACGTCGCCCGGCTGGAAGGGCGCGTGCGGGAGCTACAGGGCCAGTTGGGCGATCGCGAGCAGCTCCGGCGGGACGGCGAAGCGGCCCAAGCGCTGGTGTCCGGACTGAAGGCCGAGCGCAGCCGCTTGCAGCGCAATCAGCAGGAGCTGCAAAGCCAAAGCGGGGTGGTAGCCAATCGCCTGGAGCGCCTGGAGAGCCTGCAGCAGCAGGAGCAGCAGGCGCGCCAGCGGCTCAAGCAGGTGCACTCCTTGCGCGCTGAGCTCACCGAGCTGCAAGATTTCTATGGGGCGCTCAAGGGTGAGCTGCGCCGCGAGAATGTCAGCGCCCTGGGAGCTTATTTCGACGAGTTCTTCCAGCTCATGGGTGCGGGGGCCGGCTATCGCGGTGTGAGCGTGACCGACGAGTACGAGATCTGGATCGAACTGCTGGACGGCAGCCGGCTCAGCCCGGCGCTGCTCTCTGGAGGGGAGCGGGCCTTGATCAATATCGCCCTGCGCGCGGCCATCCATCAGGTACTCTCTCAGGGAATGGCGCGCCTGCCCTTGATCCTGGATGAGCCGACGGTCTATCTGGATCGTCGCCGCATCCAGCGCCTGCAATTTCTGCTGGAGGAACTGGGTCGGCGGGTGGGCCAGGTGATCGTGGTCTCCCATGAGGTTGGCCTGGTCGAGGGGGCCGATCACGAGTACCGCACGGCCAAGGGGCCGGACAACCTGAGCTCGATCGAGAAGGTGCGTTAGGATGCTCTCCAACGAGTCGCGCCGCTTGCTGAGCTGCCAACTGCGCGCCTTCGGTGAGCAGGTCCGGCGGCTGGGCATAGACCTACGCGCCGAAGCCCGCCGGCTCTTCGACCGGCTCAAGCTCGACGGGGCGATCAAGGCTCTCACCCCGCTAGAGCGGTGTCAGGTTGACATATTGGAGGCCGCCGGGCAGCGTGACCCGGCCTACGGCCAGCGCTATGCGGTGGATGGAGGCAGCACGCACGCGCTGCGCCTGGAGAACGGCACTACGCTCTGCGCCATGCAGGCGGTCTGCTCCGCCGAGCCGGACCGGCGCTTCCAGGGGCTGCCCTTGGAGGCCTATCGCACCGTCGTGCTGGTCTCACACACCGAGCGCTTGGACTTGGGGCTGTCCCACGTTGATCATTTGGAAGAGGGCTTCATTCATCTCTGGCGGGTGCATCTCTCGCGCACTTACCTGCGCGAGGGGATCGAGCGGGTGATCAAGGGGTTGGCCCGCGCCGCCTGCGAGGGCCAGCATGTCCAATGGATGTTGCAGCAATTGCAACCTAGCGAGGGTCTGTTCCTGCTCGACGGCAATCTCTATCCCATTGGGCTCTACTATGCGCTCTCCGGTCAACAGGACGACCGGCTAAGCCGGGACTCGCGGCCAAACTGGACCGATTGGCATCCGGCCCAGGCGATCATGGCCCAGCCGCTACGGGTGGTCGAGGCCTTCGCGGAGCGTGGGCTGGCCTGTATCGGCTTGAACAAGAATCCGGGCACCTCTTGGCTGCTGGACTTCTGCCTGGAGGAAGCTGAACGCAACTGGTCGGGCGATGCGCAGTTCATCAAGGCGGTGCTGAGCAGCAGGTCGCGGCGCTCGCTGGGCTACACCAACTGGTTCGTGCAGGAGCGTTATCCGCTGCCCCGCTCGGGCGGCCGAGAGCTGGAGAGCTTTGATCTTTTCGAGCGGCTGAGTGGGCTAGGGCTCAAGCTGGCACCACGGGCTTATCATCTTTGCTTCTTCTACGTCTACGATCCGCGCATCAAGAGCGTGCTCAAGGTCGAAGCGCCGCGGGTGGTGCTTGAGGCGCACGATCCGCAGCGACTGCGTCGGGCCATTATCGCGGAGATCGCGCGGGGCAAAGGGGTGCCCGGCGCGCTGCGTCGGGCGGACAGCCGGGCACGGATCACCACAGAGGAGGCGGTGGGGCTGTTGCGGGCCTGCGGGATCGCGCCCGACTACACCTTCAATCAGAGCCGAGGGGCGCCGCTGTAGAACGCTGGGCCGGAATGACGCTAGCACCTTTATGGCTCATAGAACGCCTGTGTATGATTGTGTCTTTATACTTCATATTCAGCATATCGCACGTGCCGACGGATTACTGGTGGCTTCCGTGCCATCACCTTCAGCAACTCCCATTGCCGCCAGCCCCTGCTGCCTGCTATACTCGGCAGGTGACCTGCTTTTGTCCACAGAAAATCAATCTTCTTTTGAGGTGATCGCTAGTTATGGGAGAAGTACGCACCATCTGCGTGGTCGGACATGCCGGCGCGGGTAAGACCGCCTTGGCCCAGAGGCTCATCGGCTTGAGCGGCGTAGAGGTTGAGCTCGATAACTCCCCCGAGGCCCAGGAGCGCGGCAGCTCGGTGGATCTGGGTCTGAGCTACTATCAGCAGAACGATCAGCGGCTCTATCTGCTCGATACGCCCGGCTTCGGCGAATTCATCGAAGAGGTCTACAAGGGGCTCTGGGCTGCCGAGAGCACCCTATTGGTGATCAACGGGGAGAAGGGCGTCGAGGTCCAGACGGAAAAGTCCTGGGAGCTGATTGAGGAGTTTCACAAGCCGGTGGTAGCCTTCGTCAACCGCATGGACCTGCCCAACGCCAGCTACTCCAAGGTGATCGCCGAGATCCGCGAAAAGCTGGGCAACCAGTTCGCCCCGCTGGAATGGACCATCCGTCAGGGCGATAAGTTCGTGGGGGTCATAGATCTCATCGAGCAGAAGGCACGCTATTTCGGCCAGTCTGGCCTGCGTGACATCCCTACGGAGCTGCGAGCCGACGCCCAGGCCGGACGGGAGGCCCTGCTCGAGGGGCTGGCCGAGGTGGACGACCAACTGATGATGCGCTTTCTCGAAGACGAAGAGATCTCCGCCACGGAGATACGCGCCGCCCTACATGAAGGGATGCTCCGCCGCACGGTGGTGCCGGTGCTCTGCGGCTCGGCGACCGCCAACGAGGGTCTGCGGCTGCTGCTCAAGACCATCCAGACCGAGACCCCCAGCTTCGCTGAAGCGCAGGCCCAAGGCGGCGAAGCCGAGGGAAGCGACGGCCTGCGGGCGCTGGTCTTCAACGTCGCCTCCGACCAATATCTGGGAGCGATGGCTTGCGTCAAGCTGCTGCATGGCTCGCTGCAAGAAGGGGCAACTTTCTTCAATCTGAATCGCCGGAACAAGGGACGGGTGCGCGACATCTAT
Source organism: uncultured bacterium (assembly GCA_913053845.1). Classification (GTDB taxonomy): domain Bacteria; phylum Bipolaricaulota; class Bipolaricaulia; order RBG-16-55-9; family DRJF01; genus DRJF01. The sequence goes on from CAJXGD010000033.1 coordinate 25,586, forward strand.
CGTCTGCAGGGAGGCAAGGCGGAAAAGATCACCCAAGCCGGGCCAGGCGAGTTGGTGGTGTTGACCAAGCTGGAGAACTTTGAGCTGGGCGACACCTTCTCCGACCGTGAAGATGACTCACCGGTCGAGTTTGTGAGCTTCCCACGTCCGGTCTTCTCCCGCTCGCTGGTGCCCCTCTCTCAGGGCGACGAGGAGAAGATGAGCACCGCCCTGCGCGAGTTGGCCGCCACCAAGACGACCCTGCAAGTGGGGCGCGATGAGGTCACCCATGAGACGGTATTGGCCGGGATGGGTGACGTGCAACTGGCGGTGGCCACCGCCAGACTGAAGAATCGCTACGGGGTCTCGGTGCAACTGCACCGGCCGCACGTCCCCTATAAAGAGACGCTCATGAAGACGGCCAAAGCTCAGTATAAGCACAAAAAGCAGTCGGGCGGCCGGGGGCAATACGCCGATGTGCACCTGCGCCTAGAGCCCTTGCCGCGGGGTGGAGGCTTCGAGTTCGTCGACGAGATCAAGGGCGGCGTCATCCCCAACCAGTTTGTCCCGGCGGTGGAGAAGGGCGTAGTGGAAGCGATGACCGAAGGCCTGCTGGGGAAGTATCCCCTGACCGACGTGCGGGCGGCGGTCTTCTACGGCAGCTACCATCCGGTGGACTCGTCGGAGATCGCCTTCAAGATTGCCGCGGGGCAGGCCTTCAAGCTGGCGGCCAAGCAGGCGCAGCCGGTGCTGCTCGAGCCGGTGATGAAGCTAACCGCCTGGACGCCGCGTGAGTTCACCGGGGACCTGATGAGCTCACTGTCGGGCAAGCGAGGCAAAATTCTAGGCATGGAGGCGGAAGGCCGTATGGAGCGCATCGAGGCCGAAGCGCCGCTGGCCGAGGTGCAGGACTATGCCCTGGAGCTCAAGTCGATCACCCAAGGGCGAGCCAACTTCCAGTTGGAGTTCCTGCGTTATCAGCCGGTGACCTCGCTCAAGCTGATCGAAGAGCTCTTGAAGCGCGAGGGTCGGGCCCTGGGCACGGCGGCCGCAGCTTGAGCCGGCGATGAAGCGACTGAGCCTCAAGACGCAGGCCAAGTGTGAACTGCTCGATATCACGGACCAGGTCACCAAAGCGATCCGTGAGCTGGGCTTAAGCGAGGGAGCCTGTCTGCTCTTCGTGCCGCATACCACTGCGGCTATAACGATCAATGAGAACGCCGATCCAGCGGTCAAGGACGATATCTTGACGGCGTTGGCCCGCTTGGTGCCCCCCTCACTGGCCTATCGTCATCTGGAGGGCAATGCGCATGCCCACATTCAGACCAGCCTGATCGGCAGCTCGGTCCTGGTGCCGGTTGCAAACGGCCGGCCGGCCCTAGGGACTTGGCAAGGGATCCTCTTCTGCGAGTTCGATGGACCGCGCAGCCGCGAGCTGTGGCTGATCGACCTTTGACCCTGAATGAGAGGAGAGGGACTGGCCATCAGGCCGTAGGGGAGGACAAAAACGGCAGTTTATGTAACGTGGATGGCATGAAATTAACCATGGGCAGCCTTAGACAACATTTCAGCAGCCCACTGGTTAATGCTCTTTCCGCTAACCCTAGCAGCGGTAGCAACGGCCGCATGAACCTCCGGCGGCACACGCAACATTAGCTTGCCTGAATACGGCTTGTTCGGTGATTGCCCGATCTTCTCGCAACTCTCCAGATAATCATCCACTGCTTCTTTAAAAGCGGTGCACAGTTCGCCAACCGAATCACCGTGAAAACCAACAACGTCGCGAATACCGACGATATGGCCCATAAAGCAACCATCCTCCTCACTGTACTCGATGCGGGCCGCATAGCCCTTGTAAATCATTGTGTTCATGGCTCAACTCCTGCTTTTGTTAGGAACTCACGGGCATCGCGCACCTGGTACGGCAAGGTTCACAATTAGAGTAGAGAGTGCAGTCAGAGAGATTCGAGGTGCCAAGTATTCGTACATGTTTAGCGTTCAGCCATAGAGAGGGATGTTTAGGGAGGAGGGCGTTGCAGTTGAAGAGCCAATTGTTTCCCCTGACCGGTCAGTACGCGGGTCATAGCCTTCAGCGGATTCCCGCCTTGCTGCTTGACCGTCATCAACAGGCTGGCCAGAATCGCATGGGTCTTGGCCCCACTTGGTTGGCGGTTACACCCACCCGTCTTGCGCACGATCACCGCCGGTCGCAGTGCCCGCTCCGCCCGGTTGTTGGTCG
>CAJXGD010000034.1 GCA_913053845.1 uncultured bacterium
ATCCTGCGTTGTGCACTACTCAAACAATACCGACAACTCAGTTATGATGAGCTGGTGGTTGCCTGATGGATTCCGCCACTTGCCGGAGTTTTTCCCGATTGACTGCAGGATGGACTCCAAAGAAAGCGACCCTGCAGGCTGCGATCAGCAGACTGAGCGACATTACGAAGCGTGGGATGGCCGACATCCGGGCTGACCTTGTTGCTGCAGCGAAGAAACTCTCCATGACGCTGCGCATATCCGCGGTGAGGGAACTCGTAGCCAGCTTCTTTGATGCTGTGCGTGAGGCCTATCCGGAAGCCCGCGAGCCGCTGAGAAAAACCATCGCTGACATCATCCGTAGGGAAAGGAAGTACTGGAAGGACCTGTCGGCTGAGGAGCTAGAAGAACTCGAGAGGCTGCACGCCCGCTTCGAGGACCCATCCTTGGGCGCTCGGCTGCAGCAGCATATCGGGCAGGCATCATGGGATCAGGAAGAACAACTGGACCTGAAGCCACTCGCCCAGGAGCTCCTCTCATCTCCACTGGTTCTCGCGGAATACTGGCCCTGGTTGACCTCCGGTGATGCGTCGGCCGCTTGGCGGCTTGGCGAGGCTCTTGCTGCAGTAGATGCGAAAGGAGAGCTCGCCGAGACATTGCCTTCGCTTCCTGGCGGTGGACGCGATCTGCGGTTGCTCTGCGGATACGTAAGCGCTCGGCGGCAAACTCTGGGCGACGAGTGGTACGACGGGTGGGTAACATCCCAGTTTGAGCGAGACCCGAAACCAATCGCTCTTCTATTCGAGGTCGCTTGGCGCTGTGGCGCCACTGAGTCCGTGGCGAGCATGATAGCCGCGATACTGCGCGCAGAGCAGGTGAGTCCACAGATAGTGGGTCAGCTTGAGTTTGCTCGCTGGGACGAGAACCTAGCCGTCGACGTGTTTGAGACGGTACTTCGGGCAATTGCGGACACAGGGCACCGCGAGACGGCGATCGGGGTCTTGGCGCATCGGATGAAGGCTAATTCCGCCGAAGTTGAACGCTGGAAGCCGCTGGCTCTGGAGTTGGTCACGGCCTCTGAGCTCATCCGGAGCGGACATATGGAGGGCTATTACTGGAAGGAAGTTGCCGACACCATCGTCGCGGACCATCCCGGAGAGATATCCGCGGCCATTTTCCGCGAGCAGGCAGATCGCGAATCTGGCACCTGGTTCGCCGAACACAGTGAAGCGACAGGTGTGCTCCTTGCGTGCGTTGAGCAAGACCCGAGCGGGGTCTGGCAGGCGATGCAGCCCTACCTATCATCGCTGGCCAGCCCCCATATATTCAGCATCGGATTCCCGCGAGGAGTGCTAGAACGCATGCCAGCGGATGATATTGGGTCATGGATCGCGGAGAAACCCGAGGAGCGTGCCATGATGATAGCTCGGCTCGCAAGCAAGGACATGGCAACCGATGCAACTCTAGCCTCGTGGATACTCGGCGAGTACGGCGACAATGAGCGGGTTGCGAGCGTGTTCTTCTCTAAGTACGTCTCCGGAAGCTGGTGGGGATCGGCTTCGTCCCACTGGGATCAGCTTGCTGAAGCACTCGATGCCGTTGCAGGTCGAACGGCACTCCCAAAGCTCCGCCGCTGGGCCTCCGATTCTGCTCATTCTCTGCGAAAGATGGCAGAACACGATCGGCAGAGGGAAGAGGAAGAGGAGCTTCGTCGACGCTAGGGACCGGCGGAGATCAGCGGCTAGCTTGCACGGGGTGACGAGACAATACCGGCCGAGGCAAGGCCCGGAGGAACCATTGTCGTTTCTCATCCAGCGGGCTGCCGCAATAACCAGTTGCAGCTGACGGCGCTTCGCGCCACCGTTGAACCGTAGCGTTAGGTTTCCCCAAAAATGACGTTGCACCACCACGGATACTTTAGCGACAAATCGGATCTCTACGCTTCCGCTCGTCCTCGGTATCCGGATGAATTGTTCGAGTTTCTGTGCGATCAATGTCCTGATCTTGATCGTGCCTGGGATTGTGGAACGGGCTCGGGGCAAGCAGCCATCTCTCTCGCTGAGCATTTTTGGCAAGTTGAAGCAACGGATGTAAGCCCTCAGCAAATTAAGAACGCAGCGTCACACGAGCGAATCCACTATTCAGTTCAACCTGCGGAAAGAACCAACTTTCTAGACAATGCGTTTAGTTTGGTCACAGTGGCACAAGCTCTGCACTGGTTTGCACTCGAGGAATTCTGGCAGGAAGTTCAACGTGTCCTTAAGCCTGGTGGCATCTTTGCAACCTGGACCTACACTTGGTTTCATGTGTCAGATGAAATTGATCAAATCATTAAAGCCCGTCTGTTAGATGCAATCGTAGGTTTCTGGGCGCCACAGAACAGATTGACCTGGGATGGCTATCGGAATGTGTCATTCCCCTTCGCTGAAATCCCTTCGCCAGATATCATCCTCGCCCCCCAATGGAATCTAGATCAATTACTCTCATATCTTGGCACATGGTCAGCTACGCGGCGATACATTGAAGTCAATGGAGGTGGATTCTTCCGCGAGTTGGAGGCGGCGCTCGGAAACGTCTGGGGAAATCACGAAAAGAAAAGGGCCATTTCTATGGAATTTCACCTCAAGGTTGGGCGTCATGAAACCTAACAAGACGTTGCACCTTGACCGCGCTACAGTATGTGCTAAACCGAGGTTGGTTTGGTGTTTGCAAGTTGACTGGTTGTTGAGGTAGGATGCGCAAGCGCCGCGCGGCAGGTGAGCTTGGGCGTTAGGGGTATTGTGTAACTGTATATTTTGAACGGAGCAACGTTATGATCCGTTTTCCTTGCCCGTATCTGCAGGCTGAGGTTGAGCTGAGCGAAGAGCGGGAGGGTCATATTGCGGAACGACACCCTGATCTCCTGCCGGAGCACCGGGAGCGAGTTGCCCAGACCCTCGCCAAGTACGCAGGAGCATCCGATTCGGCAACGCGCAGTTGTTCTCCAGGTGGTACCCTGACTTGCGGGGAGTTTGGGTTTGTTCATCGCGTTCTGTTGTTGTATGATCGGGTCATGTCTGTTACGAAGTCCAATGGTAGACGATGGGAGGGCTCAAAACAACTTGGTTATCCATCCCAAAGGGTGTATGATGTTACGGCGATTGGGATGGGTATTTATAGTTAAGCGGCGCTACGCCCTATGCTCGTGCTGCCAACCTGCGGCTAGCCCGTTGCGCGTGGAGTGCAGTTTAGCTAGCACCACGTTATACCTCAGAAAAAGGAGTCGAAAGATGAAAATACTCTCGCTCTTTAACCACAAGGGTGGCGTAAGTAAAACTACGACCACATTTAATCTAGGGTGGATGCTTGCAGAGCAGGGTCACAAAACGCTGATCGTTGATGCGGATCCGCAATGCAACCTGACCGCGCTTGTACTAGATTACAACGCGATAGAGGACATCGAGGATTACTACGCTCAGAATCCAGGTTGTGATATCGCTACGGGAGTAGAACCAGTGTTTACGGGTGCCCCCGCAAAGCTATCCCCCGGAAATCCCAGCCCAACACCTAACGACAACCTCTACCTCTATTGCGGAAATTTGTTGCTGTCTGAGATGGAAACGCAGATAAGCGTTTCATTAACGACAAGTGCCGCGCTACCCGCAATGCAGAACATACCCGGAAGCCTAGGCTCCCTACTTAGAGAGACTGCGAATGCGCAGGGGTTCGACTATGTATTGATTGATATGAGTCCTAGCGTTGGAGCCTTAAACGAATGCCTCTTGATGAGCAGCGACTACTTTATAGTTCCGACGTCTCCCGACTTTTTTTGCGCACAGGCAGTTCGATCGTTGTCTCAGGTAATTCCCCGCTGGAATAAAGAAGTTCAGCCGTTTCGCAGGCAAGAGCTTGTATATCCACTATCGGGAAACCCTCCGCGATTTCTTGGCTTTATCTCCCAGAGGTATAGACCTCGAAGTGGCGCTCCAGCGAAGTCATTCCAACGTTGGATAGACATTATTCGTGATACTGTTAGCAAGAACTTAATTCCTGCACTTAAGCCTATTGAAATGGCTATATCTCTTGAAAGATTCAGGGCGCACGTTAAGAGTGTTGAGGGTGATGAGCCTCTCAAGCCTTACAATCTCGCGAACGTCGCTGACTTCAATTCGCTTATCGCGCAGTCGCAAAAACACAACGTACCCGTATTTGCCCTCTCTGATGATCAAATTGAGCAAGCAGGAGTTATTTTGGAAACGATGGTTGGAAGCCGAGATAGATTTCGTGAGACGTTCTCGACCCTTGCGGAGAATCTTCATGGATTGATGAGTGAGGTATAAAAAAGGCATGCACCGGACAGCCTTACAGGCAGCCGGTGATGCCGGTCGTTAAGCGGTGCTTTGCGGCTTCGCCCTGTGCTTGCGCTGCAAGCCTGCGGCTTGCCCGCTACTCCCGGGGTGCAGCTTAGCTCGCACCACGTTAGGCTACCTGGGTTTCAGCTTTTGTATTTGGACAAAAGGTGAGTGATGAAGTTCCAAAACCTGTGGAGCAAGGGACCGAATTGTCTGTGGCGAAACGCGAACCTGAAAGCCAGGCGGCGAGAAGAGTCGTTTCCCCCGACCGAACCGCCGTGTACGGACCCGTACGCACGATCGTGATTTTGAGTTACTATGGTTGTCGGAAAGGAGTAACATGACAGATGCCAATTTGAAAAGCAGCGGTAATGTGCAGTTCGAAAGGATTGAACCAGCTCATCTTGAGCAAATTTCAACTGTTGCTCAATCACTTGATAATACATGGGTTCCCCAAAACCTTCTGAGGCGAATGATTGATCGGGGTTTAGCACTTGAAGATGTGAAATTAGAGCTAAATCAGACTATAAGAGCCGAATATATACGATCTCTCATAAATAGCAGTCAAGTAATCATCAATAGAGCCTATATCTATAACAATTATGCTGTATTTCAGGATTTCATTGAACCAGGAGCATCAAGAGAAGCTTTCAAGGCTTTTCTGGATTCTGGGTCAATAGTTCCATTTCTCTTCAACGAAGAGACCCCTCTTGAAGAACCTCGCTTTCCTACTGATCCGCGCAGTCGCCAACCTTGGGAGCAGGTGTGTCAAGAAGTACAGATGAAGTGCGTTCGGCTATCTTGGGGTAATGATATCAATAGGCAGCTTATCACCAGCAAATTGGCAAATAGATTTCATAACTTCGCTCAAACAATTAACAGCCCTAATGATTTTGGGATTTACCTAAAGGATTTGCGTTTGGATGAAGACGCTGAAGATCCATTTAGGAAACGATGTGGAGCAGTTGCACACAGATGTGTAGATATTGCTCAGGAAGATCGATTTGTTACCCGTGATGAACTCTATGAGGAATTTATCTGTGTGCAAGGTAGCAAATCAAATGAAGGGAAATTTGATCAGAATAAGCCTTTTGCAGGTGAGATCAAGCAACTACTTGATTTGAACTACAATATCAATCTGCCAGATGCTTTAGGTGCATATGCTTTTACCCCCATTGATTCGATTTCCAGAACAACTTTACAGGAATGGGAGTTGAAAGGAATGCAAGATGAATACGATGTTGATCAAATCCTGGACTTCCTAAAGCGTTCGGCATTCAGTTTGATTCAAGAAGGACTGTACTTAAAATCGCTTGGAGAACTTGAACTTTCAGATGTAATGAAAGTTCGTCAGATGGACGAATGGGCTGAATATATTGTCAGTGTCGAAAACCTCTTAAAAAATCCCAGGCAATTCCACAACGCAGAGAATGGTGCATTGGCAGTTTATCAGAATTATGTCGCACTGGCTGCTCGCATGACTCGGCTCATTGTGACCCAACGTGTTGAAGGAAGAACTGCTCTATGGTCGCCTATCATTGAGCTTGTTCTTGATATTGCAGGTGGAATTGTATCGGTTATTTGGTCTCGGAATGAAGGCGCAGTATTCCAAGTTATTAGAGATATTTCTAACGTAATTGGAGACAGAATTGCTCCGATTGTTGGACGCTTGGTTGTTCGAGGATTTACGGAAATAGGTGCTCAAGCTGAATTATCAACAAGCATTGACATAATTCGTGGGAGAATGGGAAATGCCCCTAAGCAGTGGGAAAAACTCATTCGGCAGTTGAGAGAACTCCCCCGCTTCAAAGAAGTTCCTCGAAGTCCAGATGCTCAAAAGAATGCGACAATCAACTATACAGAAGAATCTGATGATTATCCAAAGATTACGTAGAGAGTGGTGATTCTAATTGGATTCGCTAGAAAAATACTTTGAGCTTATGGATAAATTCCCTGCTTTGTTTGAGAACCCAGAAGGGGAATCCGTTATAAAGATCATTACTAAGCTAGATGTGATTAAAGAAGAACAAAGTAAGCTAAGAGCGAAATTAAGAGACGAAGGAAAGCCCGAAACCTGGATAGATATTGGTGTTCTCGTAGACGACCCGTATTTCTTGGTTATCCGTGATTTGGTGGAGTTTCCCGGTGGATTTAGGAGTGGATATATCAGATTCATTAATCGCAAAAGTCTTGAAGGTGGTACTGGATCAGTTATCATTCCGGTGTATCAAGGCCAAATCTGTTTACAGAGACATTTCCGTCACGCATTAAGAGATTGGATGTGGGAGATTCCAAGAGGTTTCGGTGAAATAGGGCTTTCTGGGTTTGAGAATGCAAAGAAGGAATTAAGGGAGGAACTGGGACTAGTGCCAAGCAGATTAATTCCGCTCGGCTCTGGAAGTCCTGATTTTGGGGCTTCTGATGATAATGCACAATTCTTTCTTGCAGAGATCGAAGAAGTAACTGAGAATATCCCAACTGAAGGTTATCACGAAGGTATATCCGATAGAATCCTTGTCTCGGTAGAGGAGTTTGAGAGGATGATTGTCAAGGGCGAGATGCAAGATAGTTTCTCTATTCTTGCATATACTATGGCGAAAATCAAAGGTTTACTTTGTGAATCTGAAGTTTCACCATAAGAGTTAGGCCAAACCCTGTTCTGGGCTGGCAGTTTGTGTTGTATCTGACCGTCGAGAGATCTCCTTTTTGAAGGATTCCTAATTTTTTTGATGCCATCAAGGGATACAAACACTATAAACTTCAAGCGGGGAGGCAAGTACATCGTGGTCGTGGTGGTCAGCGAGCTTGGCCAAAGTGAGCGTCACTGGATCATCACAGCTTACATCGCCAGAAAGCTGGCGGAGGGAGAAGTCGAATGGACGCAAAATTGAGATTCAAGTACGACCGAGAGGCTGACATCCTCCATATCGACAAGTGCCCACCCTACGCGGCGCAGGAGTCGGAGGAGCTGGGAGACGAAGTCGTCGCCCGTCTCAACCCAGACACGGGTGAGGTGGAAAACCTCGAGGTGTTATTCTTCTCAACGCGCCTCCTAAGGAGCGACCTGCTCGAGCTACCGGTCACGGCCGACCTCCGGCTAGTGAGCAAGGCTGGAGCCTAACCAGGCGCTGCACCTTGACCGTGCTCCTGCATGTGCTAAACCGAGGTTGGTTTGGCATTTGCAAGTTGACTGGTTGCTGAGATAGGATGTGCAAGTGTGGTACGGCAAGTGAGCTTGGGCGTTAGCTGAGGTTGAGCTGAGCAAAGAGCGTGAGGGTCATATTGCGGAACGACACCCTGATCTCCTGCCGGAGCACCGGGAGCGAGTTGCCCAGACCCTCGCCAAGTACGCAGGAGCATCCGATTCGGCAACGCGCAGTTGTTCTCCAGGTGGTACCCTGACTTGCGGGGAGTTTGGGTTTGTTCATCGCGTTCTGTTGTTGTATGATCGGGTCATGTCTGTTACGAAGTCCAATGATAGACGATGGCAGGGCTCAGAGCGAGTAGAATCACTGCAGACAAGGAGGATTTGATGGCGAAGGAGTTCAGCGTCATTATCGAGCGAGACGCAGAGGGCTACTACGTTGCCTCCGTGCCAGGTCTTCGGGGTTGCCATACCCAAGCCAAATCTCTCGATGAACTCATGGCCAGAGTACAAGAGGCTGTGGGGCTCTGCCTCGAAGATCTGGATGACAGCGTCGAATCCCTCGATTTCGTTGGGGTACAGAAGATCACCGTAACTCCATGACTCACCTTCCGCAAGTCACGGGGTGGGAGGTCATCATGGCGCTGAAGAACGCTGGTTTCGAGGTGGTACGAGTAAGGGGGAGCCACCATCGGCTTAAGCATGCGGACGGCCGCATGACAACGATACCAGTCCACGCTGGTGAGACAATCGGCCCGGGCCTGATGGCAAGCATCCTTCGCGATGTTGAATTGACCCGAGCAGAGTTTCTTTTGCTCCTGTAGAGTGGAGTTTAGATCATCAAGCGGCCTAACAAGAAAGACGCTGCACCTTGACCGTGCTACTGCGTGCGCTGAATGGGGGTTGGTTTGGCGTTTGCAGATTGACTCTTTGTCAGGGTAGACTCTGCAAGCACCGCGCGGCAGGTGAGCTCGAGTGTTAGGCCACTACCGGAACTTGTACGCTTCAACTGCAAGAACTATAAGTGCACGATAGGATGTGTAACATGACAGAGTTACTTCAGCAAGTCATCGCGAAGATTGAGAAACTGACCCCCAACGAGCAGGATGCCATTGCGACACGTATCCTGGCTGAGCTGAAAGATGAACAGGTATGGACGGCCTGTTTCAATGCCACCACCGACGAACAGTGGAATCGCCTGACCGAAGCGGCCCGGCGCGAAATCGCCGCTGGGGACACAGTCTCACTTGATGACGTCTTTCCGCCGGGTCCTTCCCGACCGTGAAGTCAAGCGTCACGCAAGAGTTTCGGAAGCGACTTGACCGGCTTCCCATTGTAGTTCAAGAGCAGGCAGCCCGAGCATATGTGCTCTGGCGTTCGGATCCTTACCACGCAAGTCTCCAGTTCAAACGGGTCAGCCGACGGCAGCCAATCTACTCTGTCCGGGTCGGGATCGGCTATCGGGCGCTGGGATTGCGAGAGGTAGATCATGTCTACCAGTTCTGGATCGGCTCGCATGGCCAGTATAACGAGTTGCTTAAGCATCTGTAGCCGACATGCCTAACAAGACGTTGCACCTTGACCGGCTCTGCGCTGGCCGAAATCAGAGTTGGTGTGGCTTGTGTAAATTGGCTCTTTGCAGGGTCTATTCTGCAAGCGCTGCGTGGCAGGTGAGCTTGGGTTGTTAGACGGCAGCAAAGTTGTGCGCTATGATATCGTGGGGGTACGAGCTATGAAATACAAGATCACCCTGAGGCATTCCGAAGAAGGTTACAGCGTTTCCTGCCCAGGGCTTCCAGGCTGTTGGTCTCAGGGAGAGACCGAGGAGGAGGCAATTGCCAACATCCAAGAGGCTATTCGGGAGTATTTGGCAGCGCGGGACGAGTCCCTTAAGGACGCGGACGTTCGGGAAATCGAAGTGCTTGTCTGAACGTGCCGAAACTACCTGGCATCAATCATCTTGACGCCGTCCGTGCTCTGGAGAAAGCAGGATTCCGCATAGTGCGCCAAGGCAAGCACATTGTGATGTCTGACGAAGTCTGCATCCTAACGATTCCTCACCAGAATCTAGTCAACGCGTTCACGATGGGCGGGATCGTTCAAGATGCGGGCCTGACGATTGACGAGTTCAAGAAGCTCCTCTGAGATGGACAGTCGTCTAACACTCGCTGCAGCAGACGTGTTTCTCGCGCCGCTGAGCTTGCGGAGGTTAGCCGACAGAAGCCATTGCGTTGAACGAGCAAAAGAGGTAAGTTATTGACATGAGCATTGTTCGAGAGATCAAAGATGCGGTGCGCCAGCTCGAACCTGAGGACTTGGCGGCATTTCGCGTCTGGTTTGCCGAGTTCGATGCGAGCGTTTGGGACCGGCAACTTGAGGAAGATGTAGCTGCCGGCCGGCTGGATCAACTCGCCGAGGAAGCGCTGCAGGATTTACGCGAAGGGTGCTGTACCGATTTGTGAGACATCGAGCAACCCCACGCTTCTGGAGTTGCTATCGCCAACTGCCGGAGGACGTGCAGCAGCTGGCGGACAAGTGCTATGCCCTTTTGTGACAGGATCCACAGCATCCGTCACTGCACTCGAAAAAGGTGGGTCGCTTTTGGTCGGTTCGTGTAGGCTTACACTACCGAGCGCTCGCTGTGAGGCACGAAGGCGGCTTGGTCCGGTTCTGGGTCGGGTCGCATGCGGACTATGACAAACTTCTGAGGCGCATGTAGCCGCCTAACAAATCGTTGCAGCGGACGCGAGGTGCGCGCCGACCGACTACTGGCTAGCTCGCACCCGTTAAGGTTCACAACGGAACAGAGAGGAGAGGTAGTGAAAGACGCTTACACAGCTATTATTAAGCAATCCGGACTGTGGTGGATCGGGTGGATTGAAGAAATACCTGGTGTCAATTGTCAAGAGCGGACGAAGGCTGAATTGCTCGACACCTTGAAAATCACCCTCAGGGAAGCACTTGAGTTCAATTGTCACGAGGCACTTAAGGCTGCTGGTGAGGGTTTTGAGGAAGAACCCATCGCAGTATGAAGCGGGATGGACTCCTTCGGCATCTGCGTAGGCATAGTTGTGAGTTGCTCAGGGAGGGTTGCAGGCACTCTTGGTGGCATAATCTGAGCAAAAATACCCGCTCGGCCATTCCAAGACATAATGAAATCGATGACAACTTGGCTAACAAGATATGCAAGGATCTTGGAGTACCGAAGGTGAAGTGAACCCTACCCAGGCGCTGCACCGGACTGCGCTGTTGCGCGCGCTGAAATCGAGGCTGGCTCAGCGTTCGCAAGTTGGCTCTTTGTCAGGGAGCTTCCTAAAAGCGTGTGACTACAGTTTCGCGAGTCTCAACTCCACCTGCGGCGGGGACTTTTTGGAAGCACAAAGACAGCTCCAAGGCTGTCTCTCTCAAATTACACAACCTTCGCGACGTTGACGAAGCCCGCCGCATTATGCTATTTTAAGGCCAGCTCAACTGCTGAGTATGCTCTATCCCAGATCATCATCAGAAAGGGTGAACCGTCACGGTTAATTATTATCATTTGCCCCAAACAGACCCAGAGCTTTACCAGGCCCTCCAGGGCGAGTTGGAGCGCCAGCGCCGGACGATCGAGCTGATCGCCTCGGAGAACTTCACTTCTCCAGAGGTACTTGCCGTCGCAGGCTCGGTGTTGACCAACAAGTACGCCGAAGGATATCCCGGAAGACGCTATTACGGCGGCTGCCACTTCGTGGACCAGGCCGAAGAGCTGGCCCGCCGGCGGCTGCTGAAGCTCTTCGGCGGCGAACATGCCAACGTGCAGCCCCACTCCGGCAGTCAGGCCAATATGGCCGCTTATCTGGCCTTGATGCGGCCGGGCGACACCCTGATGGGCCTGGCGCTCGATCAGGGCGGTCACCTGACCCACGGTCATCCGGTCAGCTTCTCCGGCCAGCTCTTCCAGGTGGTGCACTACGGCCTCGATCGCCAGAGCGAAGAGATAGACTATGACCGGATGCTGGAGCTGGCCCGCGAGCACCGCCCGCAAGTGATCGTCTGCGGCGCCTCCGCCTACCCCCGCGAGATCAATTTCGCCCGGATTCGCCAGATCTGCGACGCGGTGGGTGCCTATATGGTGGCCGACATCGCCCATATCGCCGGTCTGGTCGCCACCGGACTGCACCCCTCACCGTTGCCCTACGCCGATGTGGTCACGACCACCACCCACAAGACCTTGCGCGGCCCGCGCGGGGGAGCCATCATCTGCAAAGCCGAGCAGGCCAAGGCCATTGATAAGGCGGTCTTCCCCGGCCTGCAGGGCGGACCCTTGATGCACATCATCGCCGCCAAGGCGGCCGCCTTCGGGCAGGCGCTCAGCCCGGAGTTCAAAGCTTATCAGCGGCAGATCCTGGCCAACGCCGCAGCGCTGGCGCGCGCTCTCTCCGAGCGAGGCTTTCGCCTGGTCTCCGGGGGTACGGATACGCACTTGATGCTGGTAGATCTGCGCCCCAAGGGGGTCAGCGGCGTCCAGGCCGAGCGCTTGCTGGAGCAGGTCGGCATCACCGCCAACAAGAACGCCATTCCATTTGATCCGGAGAAGCCGACGGTCACCTCCGGCCTGCGCCTGGGCACCCCCACCGTGACTACCCGCGGGATGGGGCCGGCCGAGATGGAGCAGATCGCCGAGCTTATCGATCGAGCCGTCGCCGCGATCGGCAGCGAAGCTGAAGAACAGGTCAAGGGCGAGCTGCGCGAGCGGGTGCGCGCGCTCTGCGAGCGTTTTCCGCTCTATGCCGATTTGTGAGCCTTGAGCCGATGCGCAGCCTGCTCAGCATACTGGTCACTTTAGCGCTGCTCAACTTGAGCAGCCCCGGACCACCTCCAGGCGGATTGCCCCAGGGGGTGGCCCGCTGGGCTCGCAGTGGCCAGTACGTCGAGATTGACGGTCTCAAGGTGCACTACCTTGTCCAAGGCCGGGGCAGCCCGATCGTGCTGATTCACGGCCTGGGGGGTAATATCTTCAGTTGGCGCGGCAATATCGCCGCGCTGGCCCAGGAACACCAGGTCTGGGCGCTCGATCTGCCCGGCTTCGGCAGCTCGGATAAGCCGGGCAACTGGGACTACTCTCTGGCCCACCAGGCTCAGTTTGTCAACGATTTTCTCCAGCACTTTGGCATTGTGCAGGCGACGGTCATCGGTAATTCTATGGGCGGCGGCATCGCCTTGGAGTTGGCCGCCCGCTTCCCTGAGCGCGTCGCCCGGCTGGTGCTGATAGATTCGGTGGCCTATCTCCAGGTCAAGATTCCCTTCTGGGCCGACTGGCTCTCGCGCACTCCCCTGGCCTGGCCACTCTCGAAGTTCTTTACCCCCCGTTTCGGGGCCTTAAAGAAAATCTTGCAGGGGCTCTACGCCCAACCGGATCGGGTGAGCGATGAGGTCACCTGGGGCTACTATTATCCCTTGAGTATGCCGGGCCATCTGCAAGCCAGTTTGGCCATGCTGCGCACCCTGCGCTTCAGCATCTCGCCGCAGCGCCTACGGCAGATCCGGCAGCCGGCGCTGCTCATCTGGGGCGCCCGGGACCGGCTGATCCCGCCGAGCCAAGGCGAGCGCTTGGCCAACGATCTGCCCCAGGCCCGGCTGGTGCTGGTGCCCGATGCCGGTCACATGCCCAACGAGGAGCAACCTCAAGCGGTCAACCGGCTGATCAGCCAGTTCAGCCGGCTGGCCAAACTGTGACTGGATGGCGCGCCGCCCGCACGTCGTCCAGGCGGCGCACCGGCGTATGATGCGGTGCCTCCTGGAGCAGCTCCGGGCTCTCTTGCGCCTCTTTGGCGATCTGGCTCATCGCCTCCACAAACTCGTCCAACTCTTCCAGCGAGCTGGTCTCGGTGGGCTCGATCATCAGCGCTTCGTGCACGATCAAGGGAAAGTAGATAGTCGGCGGGTGTATCCCATAGTCTATCAGGCGCTTGGCGATGTCCAGCGTATGCACCTCCGGGGCCAGTCCGGCGCCGGAGAGGACGAACTCGTGCTTGCAGAGCCGATCGTAGGGCAGCCGATAGATCTTTTTCAGGCGCTCCTTGAGATAATTGGCACCCAGCACCGCTCCGCCGGACACCTCGCGCAGTCCCGCATCGCCCAACATCCGGATATAGGCATAAGCGCGCACCAGCACCGCAAAGTTCCCGTAGAAGGCCTGCAGCCGCCCGATCGACTGGGGACGCTGATAGTCCAAGGCATACTGCCCGTCCTCCCGCCGGACCACCAGCGGCACCGGCAGGTAGGGCACCAAGCGCTTTTCAACTGCGATGCCGCCCGCCCCCGGTCCGCCGCTGCCGTGCGGCGTGCCGAAGGTCTTATGCAGATTGAAGTGCACGATGTCGGCCCCGAAGTCGCCGGGCCGCGCCCGGCCTACAATAGAGTTGAGATTAGCCCCATCGCAGTAGACGAAGCCGCCGGCACGATGGATGATCTCGCTCACCTCGAGAATATCGCTCTCGAAGATGCCCAGCGTGTTGGGCACGGTGAGCATGATGCCGGCCACCCGCTCATCCACCTGCCGGGCCAGCGCGACCGGATCAACCATGCCGCGCTCATCTGAACTTACTTCCTGAACCTCGAAGCCGGCCAAGTGGGCCGAGGAGGGGTTGGTCCCGTGGGCCGAGTCGGGCAGCAGGATCAGTCGGCGCTGCTCCTGCTGGCCCTGAGCTTCGAAGTAGCGCCGGATCAGCATCATGCCGGTCAGCTCGGAGTGCGCCCCGGCGGCCGGCTGCAAGGTGGTCTCATCCAGGCCGGCGATCACCGAGAGCCAGCGACCCAGCCGATAGAGCAGCTCCAGCGAGCCCTGGGAGAGCGCCTCTCCCTGCAAGGGATGCGCCCCCGCAAAGCCGGGCAGCCGGGCCAACTGCTCGTTGATGCGCGGATTATACTTCATGGTGCAGCTACCCAAGGGGTATATGCCGCTGTCAACGCCGTAGTTCTTGGTCGCCAGCCGGGTGTAATGCCGCACCAGCTCGACCTGACTGACCTCGGGGAGCCGGGGTGCCTCTTGGCGCAAGAGCCTTTTGGGAATGAGTGTCTCGATCGGCCGGGCGCTGACATCCAGCTCAGGGAGCGAGAGGGCATAGCGCCCCGGCCGGCCCAGATCGAAGATCGTCTGGCCGCTTTTAGCGCTCATGCTTTCAACTCCTTTAAGGCCTGCAGGTAGGCGTCCAACTCGGCGCGGCTGCGTCGCTCGGTGACGGCGATCAGGAGAGTCTGCCCGTCGCCGTAAGGCTCGAGCGAGAGGCCGCCCAGGATGCCCCGCCGGCGCAGGTGATCCAGCAGGGTTTGGGGGGCGACGGGCGTGGTGATGGCAAACTCATTGAAGAAGGGCGCCCCGCTCCAGCGCAGTGCATATCCGGGCAGCGCGGCGATCCGCTCGGCCAGATAATGCGCCTTTTGTGCGCAGAGCTCGGCCACGCGGCGCAAGCCCTGCCGGCCCAAACTGGCCAGATAGATGGTCGAGGCCAGCGCCAGCAGCGTTTGGTTGGTACAGATGTTAGAAGTGGCCCGCTCGCGGCGAATATGCTGCTCCCGCGCTTGCAGGGTCATCACGTAGCCGGTCCGCTCATCCAGGTCCACGGTGCGCCCCACCACGTGGCCGGGCAGTTGGCGCAGATAGCTCTTGTGGCAGGCGAAGAGCCCCAAGAGGGGCCCGCCAAAATTGGGGGCATTGCCCAGCACCTGGCCCTCACCGGTGACGATGTCGGCGCCGCAAGCTCCCGGAGGCTCCAGCAAGCCCGCCGCGATGGGGTTGACGCTCACACAGAGCAGCGCCGGGCCCAGCAGCTCTTTCAGCCCGCTCAGGTCTTCAATAAGGCCCCAGAAATTGGGCGTCTGCATCAGCAAGCCGCCGATATCGTCGTTGCTATTCAGGCGCTGCCGGAGAAAACTGCGATCGAGCTGGCCGTTCCGATCGAGCGGCACGGTGATCAGTTCCAAGTCCGCGGCCCAGGCGTAGGTGCGCAGCACCGCCTGATAGTTGGGGTTGAGGCTCTGGGCCATGAGAAATTTCGAGCGGCCACTCACCCGCCGGGCCAGCAGCATGGCCTCGGCCAGCGCGGTGCTGCCGTCGTACAGCGAGGCGTTGGCCACGTCCATGCCGGTCAGCTCGGCCACCATCGTCTGATACTCGAAGAGCACCGTGAGCGTCCCTTGGCTGATCTCCGGTTGATAGGGAGTATAGGCAGTAAGGAACTCGCCGCGCTGCAGGAAGTAATCTATCACGCTGGGCAGGTAATGGTCGTAGATCCCGCCGCCGATAAAGCAGATGTTCTCGTCGGGATTGGCGTTCTTCTTCGCCAGCGCCCGCAGATGGCGGGCCACCTCCAGCTCGCTCTCCGGCTCCAGTCCCAACGGCCGGTAGCGCTGGAGTATCTGTTGCGGAATATCGCTGAAAAGCTCCTCTATCGAGCTCAGACCGATCGTCTGGAGCATCTGCCGCTGATCCTGCGGGGTATGAGGGATGAACTCACTCATAATAGTTTATTCGCTCAGGCTGCCGATATGCTGCTGATAGGCTGCGGCGTCCATCAGGGCCTCAAGCTCGGCGGGGTCACTCATCTCGATGCAGCAGAGCCAGCCCTGCTCGTGCGCCGATTGATTGATCAACTCCGGCCTGTCTTCCAGGGCCTGATTGACCTCGCTGATCTTTCCGGAGACCGGCGCGAAGACGTCGGAGACCGACTTGACCGATTCCACCGTGGCCAGGCCTTCACCTTGCTTGACCTGGTGACCCACCTGGGGGAGCTCCACATAGACCACATCACCCAGCTCGCCTTGGGCGTACTCGGTGATCCCCATGCGGATCGTGCCGTCCTCCCGTTTGACCCATTCGTGCTCTTTGCTGTACTTAAACTCGCTTGGATAGGGCATAACTAGTTGATACCGGCCTGGGCCGGCTGACCTCCTTATTGCGCGATGCCTCTTTATAGCGCTTGGGTCAGTGGGGTTGCAAGCTAACCGGGCCGGGCGCACGTTGGCAGGCCTGCCGATTGGAGTTGGGAGTTGGAGGCTGAGGGGCGATAGTTCGTTTGACAGCCCCCTGGGCCACTCATTATAATTGGGCCCTTAAGCGCTGGAAGAAAAGAAGAACAGGCGTTTTTAAGAGGTGAAAGCACCAATGCCAGATCAGAAAGACGATGAGCAGGAACCGGTATTTGCGCCATCGGAGCAACAGCGGCGGATAAGTCGGCGTCGCTTCTTCTCCCGGATGGGGTGGAGTTCTCTCGCTTTGGCGGTCGTCGGTTTCTTCAGCGGCCTAGCAGCTTATGTCTTTCCTAGTGTGACAACCGAGCCCTCCCGATCCTTCACCGTTGGCAGCCCTTCAGATTATCGGCTGGGTGACATGGTGCTGATCTCCACTCGCAGGGTCTTCATCTTCTACGATAAGATCTATCAGGATGGGGTAGAGATCGGCCAGGGCTTCCAGTGCGTCTCCGACGTCTGCACCCATCTAGGCTGTTCTTATAAGCCCTACGGCCCACCAGGTAAGAAGTACCCGGAGGTACACGCACCCTGCCCCTGCCACGGCAGCGTCTTCGCTCGAGACGGGCACGTGCTGAACCCGCCCGCGCCCAGACCCGTGCCCTTCTATCAGATGACCCTGACCAAAGATGGACGGCTGCGGGTGGACAAGGCCTACAAAAAGCTCACCGATAAGCTGAGCCACGAATCGGGCTATGGGCCAGGGGGCGACGGCATCGGCCACAACATCTACCTCACTCCCGATGGCCAGCAGATCGTTGGCGACTACCCGACGGGGAGAGACTGCATCCCTTGCATGGTAGGAGGATAAGCAGGTTTTGGACAGACTCTTCTACGGCCTGATCGACAAGCTGGTATTGGCCATGCAAGATTTACGGCGCAGCCAGCTCTGGATCTCGGTTTTCCGCCATAGCCAGCTCCCCCAAACCCAGGCTGACTACCTGGCGATGAACCGTCGCAGCTTCTTCATTCACATCCTGCCGGCTCAAATCCATCGGCGCTCGCTGCGCAGCAGCTATAGCTGGCTCTGGATGGGCGCCATCTCCTGGTGGTTGTTCGTCCTGTTGACCATCTCCGGCATCTTCCTGATGGTCTACTACGTGCCCTCGGTCGAGCGAGCCTACGGCAGCATCGTGCAGATCATCAACCAGGTGGCCCTAGGACGCTTCATGCGCAACTTCCACAAGTGGGCCGGCGAGCTGATGGTCATCACCGTCTTCCTGCATATGCTGCGCGTCTTTTATACCGGAACCTATCAGAAGCCACGGGAGTTCAACTGGATCCTGGGCGTATTTCTCTTCCTGATCACCATCTTCTTCGCCTTCTCCGGCTACATTCTCCCTTGGGATCAGCTCGGCTACTTCGCCACCACCATCGCGGGCAACATCGCCCGAGGCATCCCCTTCATCGGCCCCCAGGTGCAGTATGCCCTGTTGGGGGTTCATGAGGTCAAGAATGTGGGCCAGGTGGCCCTTTCTCACTGGTACGTGATTCACGTCTTTTTGCTGCCCTCGCTGATCGTGCTCTTGATCTCGGTACACTTCTGGCGGATTCGCAAGGACGAGTTCAGTCTGCCGCCCGAAGAGGAAGGTCAGGGGAGCTAGCGCTTGGCGGTCACCGGCACGCTGAAAACCTTCAAGGGTGGACATTACTTTCCTCGCTTTGAGGGCACGCCTCGGGGGCGGCGGATCGAGACGGCCCCCCTGCCCCAGCGGGTGATCTGTCTGACCCGCCAAGGCTTCGGCCACGAGGCCCGGCCGCTGGTCGAGGTGGGACAGACGGTCAAGTCGGGTGAGATAATCGCCCGCTCGGATGGTTTAATCTCTACCCCGGTGCATGCCACCGTCAGCGGCAGGGTGGAAACCATCGAGAGCTGTCCCCATCCCCGGGGAGGAGCGCTCACCCAGCGCATCATCATCGCTGCGGACGGGCGCGACAACTGGCAACTGCTCAAGCGACCTAAGGGCAACTTCGAGAAATGGGGCCCGGAGAAGTTGGGTTACTTGCTCTACGAGGCCGGGGTGACCGCCGGGGGCAAAGGCGGCTTTCCCAGCACGGAGCACAGCTCGCTGGCCTCGCCGGATCAGATTGGCTATCTCTTGATCAACGCCGTGGAGACCGAGCCCTATCTGGAGGGCGACGCGCAGCTCTTGAGCCAAGAGTTTGAGAAGTTGCTCACCGGGATCAAGATCCTGCGCGGCGCGCTGGGCAACGTGGAGGTGCACATGGGGCTGGGCTACAACCGGCCGCGGGCCGTCGAAGAGCTGCAGATTCGCATGGAATATTATGACTGGTTTCATATTCATCCCCTCTTACCCAAGTATCCCCAAGGGGAGGACGAGGTGTTGATCAAATCTCTGCTCGATCGCCAACTGCCCGCCGGTCACACTGCCCCGGAGATCGGGGTGGTCGCCGCCGACGTGCAGCAATGCGTGGCCGCCTACGAAGCTGTGCTGGAGGGCCGACCGTTCATCGAGCGGGTGATCTCCATCGGCGGCTCAGCGATCGAGCGGCCGGCCAACCTGCGGGTGCGGCTGGGGACACCTGCCGGCGAGCTGCTGAGCGCGCGAGGACTGCGCAGCCCGGCGCGAATCATTCTCGGTGGCCCCTTGCGCGGCGTCTCACTCTCCGACGTGGATACACCGGTGCTGCGGGACACGCGCGCCCTGGTAGCGCTAGCCGAGCCGCGACGACGGCTCTTCGCCGGGATGACCCCCGGCTTCGGTTATGATTCCTATACTAAGATCTTGCCGCCGCTGGGGTTAAGGGCCAAGCGGGCCACTACCGGCCTCAATGGCCCGGAGCGCCCCTGCATCCACTGCGGCTACTGTCTGGATGTCTGCCCCCAGAATTTACTACCCATCACCCTGGCCGAGCGGGCCGAGCAGGGGCTGCTGCGCCAGGCGGAGAAGCTCGATATATTCGCCTGCATTGACTGCGGACTCTGCTCCTATGTCTGCCCCTCCAAGCTGCCTCTGGCCAGCCAAATCGCCAAGGGCAAAGCAGCCCTGCGGGAGGGACGATGAAGGCCGAGCGAGGCTTCGAGCTGGGCAAGAGCCTGGAGCTGCTGCGCACCAGCGGCGAAGAGCTGCTCTACGACGGGTCCGGTCGCGCCGCCCGCTCGGCGCCCTATCTGCGCGACGGCCTCAGCTTGCAGCGCTATATGTCCATGCCAGTCCTGGCCGCGCTGCCGGCCGCGCTGGGCGGGATATATCTCTTCGGCTGGCGCACGCTGGTGGTCATCGCGGTCAGCTATCTCTTTGGCGGCCTGGTTCAGGTGGGCTTCAGCCTGGTGCGCCGTAGGCCCTTCAGCGAGGGGCTGTTGGTGACCGGGCTGCTCTACGCGCTGCTGCTGCCGCCGCTGGTGCCCCTGTGGCTGGTAGCCCTGGGGATTATCATCGCCATGCTCTCCCGAGAATTATTCGGCGGCCTGGGACAAAATATTTTTAACCCGGCGCTAGTAGGCAAAGCTTTCTTGCTCTTGATCGTCCCGACGATTATGGCCGCGCACTGGGCGGCCCCCTACTGGGGCGGCTGGGGCGGCCTGCTGCACTATATGCCCCAGAAGCTGCCGGCCCTGACACCGCTGCTGGCCGCGGCAGCGAATCAGGCCCCTCCTCTGTGGCAGCTCTTCGTCGGCAACGTCCCCGGCGCGCTGGGGACGACCTCCGGATTATTGATGCTGCTGGGCGGCGGTCTCTTGCTCGTAACCCGCACCATTGATTGGCGCATCTCACTGGTGATGATCGTCACTGTGGGGTTACTAGAAGGGCTGCTGGGCATGATGGGCCTGCCGGGGCAGTTCGGTGTGGGTGGCTGGGCAACTCAACTATTGGCCGGCAGCTTGCTCTTTGCCGCTTTCTTCAACGCCACCGACCCGGTGACCTCGCCGTTCACCCGGCGCGGCCGTTGGCTCTATGGTATTTTGACCGCCGTGCTGGTGGTACTGCTGCGCGGCCTGACCGGCGCTCCGGAGGGCGTGACCTTCTCCATTCTGATCGCCAACGCCTTCGTGCCCCTGCTCGACCGCTGGACGTTGCCCCAGAGCTTCGCGGCGCGGGAGGAGGGAGCCTGATGGCCACCAAACCGTTGCTGGTTAAGCCACGAAGGCGAGTGCTGCTGGAGACCGGCGCGTGGCTGCTCCTGACCGCCATCTTGGCCGCAGGAGTAGGAGTAGGCTATGGGCATGGCTGGGCCAGCGTGCTGGGTGCACTGTTCCTGGGCGGACTGAGCTGGCTGCTTTTGCAGCGGGCGGTCGTCGAGATACGCGAGCGGCTGCGCTTTGCCGACTTGCCGGCTCCGCTGCAGGCGCACAACGGGCGCTGGATCACGGTAATAGTCCTGGCGCTGCTGCTCTTGGCCCTCTGGGGATTGGCCCGGGTGCCGAATATTATCCTGTTCTTGGGCTCTGGGGCGGTGGTGGCTTTGGCCGTCAATATTCTCAGACGGGCGCAGGAGCAGCTAGAGCCGCGCGTACAACTGAAGATCGCCAACGATAATAGCCTCCTACTGGTCCGCCGCGGGGCCTCACTGTTGGAGAGCCTGCGCGCCCATGGCTATGAGCTCTTCACCCAATGCGGCGGCCAGGGGCAGTGCGCCACTTGCCGGGTGCGGGTGCTGCAAGGGCCGAACAATTGGGGCCCCTTGCAACGAGGCATCCTAACTCCGGCCCTATTGCAACAGAACTACGTCTTGGCCTGTCAGGTGCAGGTGGAGAGCGACATGAACATCGAGCTTTTCCAACCGCTGGTGCTCGCCTGGCCCACACTGGATGGGCAACCGCTCTCCGGTGAGCCCAAGCTGGTGGCAGCGGGTAGGCCCCAGCTATCCCCATCTGCCCGGCGTCTGCGCCGACGCCTGCCCGGTTTTAACTGCGGCGCCTGCGGCTATGCCACCTGCGACGCCTATGCTCAGGCGCTTTCAGGGGGCCAAGTCGTGCTAAATCTCTGTCTGCCCGGCGGAGCTCCAGTGCGGGACCGCTTGCAGGCCGAAGCCGAGAAACTACAATTAACCCAGGTGAACCAATCCCATGCCTAAGATCAGCATTATCGGTCAGCGCGAATTCGAGGTGGAGCCGGGTACCAACCTGCTCAAGTTTCTGCAAGGGGCCCATTATGATCAGTCATTGCCGGCCACCTGCGGTGGGCGCGGCAGTTGCGCCACCTGTGCGGTGCGAGTGCTCAAGGGCGGTGGCCCGCCCAACGCGGCCGAGAAGGACCTGCTCAAGGGCCGCCTGGCCAAGAAGTGGCGCCTCTCCTGCCAGATGACCGCAACCGAGGACCTGGAGCTGGAGGTCCCCGGCTATGAGTCGGCCGAGTCGCTGGAGATCGAGCCAGAGCTGCTACGCGATATCTTGGATTATGCGGCCGAGCAGTTGCCGCTGCGCCGCGTCCCCGCTCCTCAGCGGATCACAGTGCGCCGCCTCAAGGAGATGCGCCATCGGGTAGAAGCGATCGTGGATGGTGGCGGTGACCCGCAGGATTTTCAGATTTTGCGCGCTCTGCTCAGCTACGCCCGCGCTCACGATCGCATCAAAGAGATTCCTTCTAAGCAACCCTTTACCGACAAGACGGTAGGCCTGATGCTCCAGGCCTTTGCCAAACGGGTGCCGGAGGAGCAGCCGGAGGAAGAGATTCTGACCTATCCCTATTTTCTCTATGTGATCGTGACCATCTTTTTCTTCCTTACTGCCAGCTTGAGCATCTATGCGCTGCTGGTCAACGCACCGCTGGAGCAGCCGGCCACGCCATCGTTTACGCCCAACCCGGAGAAGGCCCCTTGGTACTTCCTAGGCATTCAAGAACTATTGGCCGACTCGCCCAATTTAGGAGGGTTCCTAACTTCGGTGGCCATCGGGGGAATTATCTTGCCGGGGTTCTTCGTGCTCTTTTTGGTTTTGATCCCCTATATAGAGCCCTATCTGGAGTTTTGGCGTCGGGATCGCGCTCGGCCGCCGGGCCGGCGCTTGCGTGGGCGGCCGGTGACGGTGGCCCTCTTCACCGCGTCCATACTGCTTTTTCTCTTCCTGATCATCATCGGGACCTACTTCCGTGGGCCGCAGTGGCAGTTCGTGCTGCCCTGGCAGTAGAATATCGGCAGGAGCGCGATAATTGAAGATGAGATCATGCGTGCGCATCCAGCCCTCTAAGAGCAGGAACTGCTTCCCCTCGTATCATGGTTCCCAGGGACAAATGGTCGTTTTCCTTTGGTAGGGGCGATCCTTGTGATCATAGGTCACAACTTAAGGCGTTAAATGGTGATTTCAAGGCGTTTTCCCACAACTCCTTCTCCCTGAGGGAGAAGGTTGGGATGATGTACAAACCGGTAACATGGTTGACATTTCAAACCGGAGAGATGGTTGACACATTCATCCCCAGTTAAGGTATTGGTAGGAGGAACTACCAATGCCTTGGAAAGAGTTGAATGTGATGGAGTTACGTACACAGTTTATCGCTGAGTGGCTAGCAAAGAGGTATACAGTGACAGCACTGAGTCAGAGGTACGGAATCAGCCGCCAAACCGCCCATAAATGGATCGGGCGATTTAAGCGGGATGGTTTCAAAGGATTAACCGATCGATCCACAGCGCCTCATCATCGTCCGCAGCGGACGCCGGCGATGATCCGTGAGCAGATCATAGCCAGCAAGCTGTTGCATCAGCACTGGGGTCCCAAGAAGGTAGTGGATTATCTGAAACGGCATCAGCCGAAGCTGCAATGGCCTGCAGACAGTACCGTGGGAGAGATACTCAAGCAGGCAGGTTTGGTCAAAGCGCGTAACAAGCGCAAACGGGTCGGTGCGGACGTAGCAGTATTCAAGGACTGTGATCGGTGTAACCGGGTGTGGAGTGTTGATTACAAGGGGCAATTTGTCTTGGGCAATGGCAGGCTCTGCTATCCGCTGACGGTAACGGACAATTACAGTCGTTATCTGTTGCAATGCCGGGCGTTAGCCAGCCCCAACCATAGAGATACGCGCAGTTGGCTGGAATGGGTATTTCGGGAATATGGACTTCCGCAGGCGATTCGTTCGGACAATGGGGCACCGTTTGCCTCGATGGCGGCAGGAGGGATCAGTCGCTTGTCCAGATGGTGGATTCAACTGGGGATCAAACCGGAGCGGATCAAGCCAGGCAAACCGCAACACAATGGCCGTCACGAGCGGATGCATCGCACCTTGAAAGCAGAGGCCACCCGACCGGCTGCTTACAGTCTGGAGGCGCAACAAAAGCGGTTCGATGCCTTCTGTAGGGAATACAATGATGAGCGTTCCCATGAAAGTCTGGAAAGGAAGTGTCCGGTACAGGTTTACCAGCCATCGCCCCAAACCTATCCTGAGCGAGTTCCGGAGGTGGAGTATGAGCAGCAAGTCCAGGTGAGAAGCGTGCGCCATAATGGCCAGATCAAATGGAAAGGGGAGTTTATTTATGTGACAGAGATACTGGCTAAAGATCGGGTTGGATTAACGGAGATAGACAATGATCTCTGGGAAGTCAGATATGGTTTCTATCTGCTGGGATTTATCCCTGAGCGGACCATGAAACTGGAGCGCGCTAAAGCATGGCACGGGCATCTGTAACCGAAGGCGAGTGTCAACTATGTCCCCGGTTTGTTTTGTCAACCATGTCCGGCTTGCACACGGATGAGCAGATCGCAGCGGTATTGAAGGTCAGTGAGGGAACGGTGTACAACTGACGCAAGCACTTTGCCGAAGAGGGGCTGGAAGCGGCGCTGCACGAACGGCCTCGGCCGGGTAAGGAACCCAAGCTTGACGCCAAGGGCGAGGCGCCTCTAGGCCGGGAGCACTGGACGATGCAGCTGTTGGCGGAGAAGTTAGTGGAGTGGAACGTGGTGGAGTCGCTCTCAGGCGAGACGGTGCGTCGCACTTTAAGAAAACAAGCTCAAGCCGTGTCAGAAGAGGCACTGGTGCATCTCCAAAAGTAACGGCGGACTTTGTCTAGCGCATAGAGGAAGCGTTGGATCTGTACGCCGAGCCGTCTGACCCCCAGCGGCCGAGGGTCCGCTGCCAGCCGAGCCGGGTCGGCCCAGGCGGATCGACTCGGAGCACAAGTGGAACGAGACGAGTTGGGACTCTACGTTGTGGATGAAGCAGCTGGTGGACGAGCAGTTTCCCGAGGCGGAGGTGATGCGGGTGGTGCTGGACAACCTGAACACGCACACTCCGGCGGCGCTGTACCAGACCCTCGCAGCGGAAGAAGCGCGCAGGCTGACGAAAAAGCTGGAGTTCCACTACACACCCAAGCATGGCAGTTGGCTCAACCTGGCGGAGATCGAGTTTTCGGTGTTGGTGAGGCAGTGTTTGCAGCGACGAATTGCGGACAGGGAGCGGTTACAGCGAGAGGTGAGCGCCTGTGCCGAGGAACGGAACGAGCGAGGAGCGACGGTTCAGTGGCACTTCACTCTGGAGAAGGCGCGAGAGAAGCTGCAGCACCTCTCTCAAGTGCTCTATCCCGCCTCAGCCCCAATGAACTGCCTGAGTTTTCTTACGCAGGCGTTGTGAACAGCACCCGTTCCAGCGCCCAACTGAGCGCCATTCCCCCAACCGAAGCCAGCGCGAAGTTGAGTGGGTGAGGATAGGCCCACTGGATCAGCAAAGGGATGATCACCAAGGCCATAATCATAACCAAAGACGCTAAGACCAGTTAATAAGCAGTCGTTTGCCCCCGCCGCTGGGGCAGAGAAAAGGGCAAATCCGCCGGAACCAGAAATTCCAGTTGCAGAAACAGATGCATCAGCAGGAGCAACATCAGGCCATGCAACAGGGCGTGCAGCGGGTTGCCATAAAAATAGACGAAGAGCACCGTCAGCACCGTTATATAGGGCAGGACGAAATAGACCATGACCACCGACTTCATCGCCCGGATCAGTTGGGCTCGGTCGCAGGGCGTGGCGAAGAAGACCCAGGCGGCTTGATAGGCATCACTGTGGATCAGGTTGGGTCTCAGCATGATCGGAAAGATGAAGATGGCCAGATATAGGAACATGGACCGACCAAAATCGGACAGTAGATAAACAAAGGGGTCCCGTAGTGAACCACCCTGAAGTCCCCAGATCAAGTAAAGTACGGTCAGTGGCAACAGCGCCAGCACGGAGAGGTGAAACTTGTGGTCATACTTAAACTGATTGCGGATTAGCAGGGCGACCACCCGGCTCTCGCCCTGTCTGAACCACCAACTCCATCTCGACCTGGGCGCTTTTGCGGTTTTGCTCTGCCCAGAATCGTCGCTCAGCGCCAACAGCCGCTGGGCATAGGTTAATGATCGCTTCCCCTGAGCGAAGTACAACAAGACCGGAACGGCCAATAGTGCTAACAGCCCTGGTAACCACTCGCTCATCCCCCAGTGCCCCTGGCTCAACTCGAGCAGGCTGGCAAACCAGCTGGCCGGGTTCAAGAAGACCCAGAAGCTCTTTTGAATCGTGAAGCTGAAGAGGCCCGTTCGATTCATAAGACGTGGAACCAACAGGTAACCGCCGTAGATCACGAATGACATGGCCAATTGAAAGTACCCTAGCGCCCGCTGTAAGCGATGAGCGGGAACCACCTGCAAGATCAGTGCGTAGGACAACACCAGCGCCAGCGTCACGCCAAAGGTGCTCAAGTAAGCAGACCCCGCTGCGATCAACCCCAACAGCGGGTTAAAGCCCAAGGTGAAGCTGTAGGCCAGCACCGGGGCTAAGGAGAGTGCCGTGGTCAAGCCGCTCACGTAGATAAGCAGGTTGGCCAGCCGGGCGAAAAAGTAGGTGCGCGAGCTGATCGGTTGTACATGTTTAGCGTTCAGCCATTGAGAGAGATATTTAGGGAGGAGGGCGTTGC
>CAJXGD010000035.1 GCA_913053845.1 uncultured bacterium
AAGGCCTCGACGCGCGTCTTGAACTGCCCCACCGGGGTGGTTACGTCGAACTCCAAAAAGAGCGCCGGGGTGTTCTGAGCCTCCAAGCGATTCTTGATGCGCGGCAGGTCCAGCTCGTGCGGGTCGCAGAACTTCTGCTGCATCAGGATTGTCCCCTGCACATTCCATTCTTTGACGAGACGCTGGATATGTGGCCAGCGCGTCAGTTGGGGCCAGTCCTTGGCCGGACAGGCCGGACGATCGAGATAGCGCTTGGCGATGGCGTGCAGCGGGCTGTCATCGGGCTCGGTCTCGTTCCAGAAATAGCGCGTGCCCACGCAGTTCTCGTCCACCACGAAGGTCGTGCCCAACTCCTCGACCATGCGCATAAAATCCACATCATCGTTCTCGCTGCCGATGATCATCAACCGCTCACCGGTGGCCCGTCCGAGCCTGCGCCCTTCGAGCTGCGGCAGCAGGGACTTCATGGCTTCGCTGTGCTCACGCTTGTCCACCATCTGGGCCGAGGCGACCAGCCAGAGCGCCTCCAGTCCGGAGAGCGGCGGATTCTCCGCCTGACGCAGCCGATAGATCTGACGCAACAGGCGCCGGTTCTCGTCCATGATCTCGATGCCGCGCCGCAGATCATCGTCGCTGATCTGGCGGCCGATCCACTCCTCCAGGGCGCCCTTGAAGTTGAGCAGCTCGCCGGTGTAGTAGTCCGGTCCGAACTTGCTCTGCACCCCATGGGGCATGGGGATCAAATACGAGAACTCCGTCGGGACATGCTTCTCCCAACTGCTGAAGGCTTGGCGAAAGTGCAGGCAGGTTTGGGCCAAGATGATCCCGCTGAGGTAGTCGTAGCGCCCTTGCAGCCCTTGGGCCAGCACGTCGCGGGTCCAGGGGCAGAACATGCCGAAGATGTGGGGCTCAGTGACACTCTGGGGCTCATGCGAGCCGTAGACCCGCACCGGCAGCAGATCGGCGGCATAGAGAATCTCTTCGGGCGCGTAGGTGCAGAAGACGCCCACAGCTTTCTGGTCGGTGCGCGCGATCCAGTCTTTGACATAGTCATGTCGGCCCTCGTACCAGTTACGAAACTGCGTGAACATGATCCTACCTCCTCGGAAGTGGCGTGACCTTACTGCAACGGCGAAGCAGCTGGGGCTGTCGCTCCTGAGCCGCGATCCTGCCATCGCCGCAACGGGTGGAGTTGGAGTCATTTGGTAGCATCGTCCATTGGCTCTCTTGCTTAGACATCAGCTCACCCCTTCAATGCTTTTCGTCTCCCAGTTGCCAAGCTTGCTCGATCACGCCGTAAGTGTTGCCTTCTAGATAGACGAACATCCGCAGATACTCATAAGGATCTTTAGCGACATGAACCTCTTGGTCCACCGAAGTTGCCACGATCTGGCCCAGCAGGATAACTTCATCCTCGTAAGTAAGATGACGATCGAGGGCACATTCCAGATGGGCTTTGCACTCCTCGATCCGTGGCGGCTTCACCTTCAGTGCCGGAATCGGCGTAAGACCTACTGCTTCTACCGGACGCGGGTGCGGCAATTCGCTAGATTCCCAGACGATCTCGGCCAACTCGGCCCCCGGCACGTTCACGACGAACTCTTTGTCACGTAGAATATTTCGGGCCGTCCGGTGCTGGAGGTCACAACCGATAGCTAGGATAGGGGGCTCGAAGGTCATCATCGAGATCCAACTCTTGGGAGCGATATTCGATGTGCCATCTTCGTTTAGCGTTGTGACGAGCACGATTTGACCCACAAGCGGCGAGGGGTGCCAAGTGCGCTTGTTCAGGCCGAGGCTTACTTTCACTTTCATGTGAGAGCTCCCGTGATCCCAGCCCAAGCTCGGTACCTGTCTGCTCTCTCTTTACTCATACCCATCAGGGCTTCCACGAGCAAGGCGTCGTAAAGCATGATCAGGACGTTCAGCATCAGTGATCCTTCCAGCGGGGCGCCCGCTTCTCCATGAAGGCGTTTAAGCCCTCACGGGCGTCTTCCAGCCCCATCAACTCGTCAAGATAGAGCCGCTCGATCTGGGCCAGTCGCCCGTCTAATTCTTCCTGATTCCAGCCGATCAGAGTGGCCTTCTTTGCCAGTTGCACTACCGGCACGCTCAAGCTCGCCAGCCCTTCGGCCCAGCGCCTCACGGTGGAATCGAGTTGCCCGTCGGGCACGACCGCGTTGACCAGTCCCAGCTCCTGCGCCCTGGCCGCGCTCCAGCTCTCGCCGCGCAGCACGCACTCCAACGCCGCCTGACGGCCGATCAGCCGGGGCAACAGCAACGCCGCGATCGGCGGGAAGACGCCCACTTTAACCTCCGGCTGAGCGAATTTGGCGCTCTCGGAGGCGATGATCAGGTCGCAGGACAGCGCCAGCTCCATCCCACCGCCCAGCGCCGCACCTCCCACGGAGGTGATCACCGGCTGGGGCAGCGTCCAGAGCGCCCGCAGCAGGCCGTGAAATTCTTTAATCATCGTCTCCACTTTGTTCTCAGTATGATCGGCCACGTCCACCCCGGCGCAGAACGCTTTGCCCCGGGCGGCCAGCACGATGACTTTGGCATCGTCCAGCGCGCCCAAGCACTCGCGCAGCTCCCGCATCATGGCGATATCCAGCACGTTGAGCGGCGGACGGTCGAGGGTGACCGTGACAACTGCGTCCTTGCCTTCAACCTGAATGCTGTTCATGGCTCATCTCCGCTCAGAGCTTGAAGAGCTCCACGGCGTTCTCGCGCAGCAATTTCTGCTTGACCTCCTCCTTGAGGCCCAACTCCTCCAGTTGCTCCAGACTCTTCTTCCACGGTAGCCCATTTGTGCCCCACAGGCAGCGATCCCGGCCCAAGCTGCTGTTGATGAATTGGATGATCTCAGGCTTTAAATACTTGGGCAGCCAGGCGTCGACGCCGAACCAGATGTTCTCCCACTTGTAACAGACGCTGATGAGCTCTTCGACCCAGGGCCAGCCCGTGTGTGCCCCGACGATCTTCAAAGCGGGGAAATCGCAGGCGATGCGGTCAAGGTGGATGGGACGACCGCCGGCGGAGGGCATCGCCTCCAAGACGTGCCCCACCTGTATGGAGACGGGGATATCGAGTTCCACGCACTTGGCGTAGAGCGGGTACATCTTGCGGTCGTGCAGCGGGATATCGAAGCCGTAGATATGCACATACACGCCCTTGAAACCGTGCTCTTTGACGGCGGTCTCGATCTCTCTCAGCGACTCCTGGATCCGGAACGGGTTGTAGCCGGCCAGCCCCACGAAGCGGTCGGGGTATTTCTCGGTGTATTGTAGGACCTCTTCGAGCTGGGTGTCCATGTACATCCACTTGTTCCAGTAAGACCACATCTTGCACTGGGTGATGAATACTTTTTCGACGCCGGCCTCATCCATCAGCTGGAGCATCTGCTCGATGCTCTCGTAGCGCGGCAGCCCGCCGATGGCCCGCTCCATGCGGCAGATGAGCTCGCCCTCTTTCGCCTTGTCCCACTTGGCCATGAACTCCTGTGTGGCCACGTAGTACATGAAATCGATCGCCTTGACGGTGCTCATGTGGCTCCCTCCTCTTTTTTGTCTTTAATGCTCATGAACTATCTTCTATTGGTGACCGTTACGACATCGGCTCGCCGGTTGGGGTGTCCATTCGCAGCTCCAGAGGGAGCATATTGACGATCTGGAAGCCGAGGCCCCTGAAATACGCGATCAGCTCGCCGGAGTAGCTGCCCACCAGCGTGCGCACGCACAGGATGTCGCGCCGGCGGAGGTGCCTGAGAAGGGCTTCGCCGAGGCGGCGGCCAATTCCGCAGCGCTGATGATCGGGATCGACGGCGAGGATTTTGATCCAACCCGTCTCCTCACCCTCGCCGAACTCCCACAGTCGGACCTCTGCTATGATGAACCCCACCAGCTCTCCGCCCAGCTCCGCGCCCAGACAGAAGGTGGGGTCGCTGCACTGGAGGTGATGCTTGACCGTCTTGGCGAAGGTTTGCAGTCCACCTGGGGCCTCGGGAATGTGGAGGGCCTCCTGGCGCAGCCTCTGCAGGCGACCCTCAATCTGAAGGATGCGAGGCAGGTCCTCCGGGCGGAGGGAGCGGATCTCGATCGCGCTGGCCGCGGCCTGCCAGAGCTTGGCATTCCCCACCCGTCGCATGCGCACGCTCCTCTTGGCGTAGAGCACTTGGAGGTATTTGGAGGTCGTATGGCGCGCCAAGCCCAGCCGCTCGGCAATCTCCTCGGTGTGCAGCTCAACCGAAGTCTCTTGCAAGGCCTTGATGATTCGCTCTTCGGTCTGACTGCTGGTCACCTGCTATCCACCTCCTCAGCCGGGGTATATGGTAACCATTATCGGTTACCATATTGGATCAGTATAACCCTCACCTGGGGTAATGTCAATAGCCGGCGAGGGCGCTCGGCCCCGCCGGTCGGGACTTATCCCTGATAGGTCAGGCCGCCGGAGACGCTGAGCACCTGGCCGGTGATGTACTCCGAAGCCGGCGAGGCGAAGAAGAGCACCGCGTCGGCGATCTGCTCCGGCCGGCCCAGGCCAAATGGTATCTGGCGGGTGATCGCCCCGATGACCTTGCGGCCAAAGTCGTTCTCTTGCAAGTTATGGAGTAGGGGCGTGTCAATCAGCCCCGGACAGATGACGTTGACTCGGATGTGATCGCGGGCCAGCTCGCGGGCCCAGGACTTGGAGATGGCGATGATCCCGCCCTTGCAGCCGGAGTAGACCGCCTCGCCTAGACTGCCCACCCGGCCGGCGTCGGAGGCGATGCTGATGATCACTCCCGATTTGCGCCGGCTCATCCCTTCGGCGACGGCACGGGTGACGAAGATGGGCCCTCTAAAATTGATGTCGATGATCTTGTTGTACTCTGCCAGCGTCCCTTGCAGGAAGGGTTTTAACGTATCCCAACCTGCGTTGTTGACCAGGATGTCAATCGGGCCCAATTCATCGCTTGCGACCTGCACCGCCCGCTGAACCTGCTCGAAGTCGCTGATATCGGCCACCGCGGCGATCGCTCGCCGGCCCTGGACAACGATCTCCTTGCTGACCAGCTCGGCGCGCTCCGGGCTGATATCGTTGACCGCCACATCGGCGCCGTGGTCGGCCAGTTCATGCGCGATGGCACGCCCGATGCCGCTGCCCGCTCCGGTGATGAATGCCACTTTACCACTGAGTTCTGTGCCCATTATTGGTCTCCTTAGCTTTGTTGCTTCTTGAGATGGAAAAATTCTAGCCCATCTGACGCCAGCCGGGCAAGCGGCCCATAGTAGACCTCTCCGGGCAGCTAATCGAGATCAGAGGCCGATATATTTGGCATAGAATCGCCGGGCCTCCGTGGGACCGGCGACCCCCTTGATGATCGCCCGGCCATCGGAGAATATCACCAGCTCGCGATTGTCGGCCCGAAAACGCAGCAAGAACTCGTTTTGTTCCACCTGTCCCAGCGCAGACAACTTGCCGGCCAAAGCGGGCAAGTTGAGCTGCTGCGACTGAGCGAAGCGCATCTGCACCGCGTCTCGCCCGCAGAGCCGGACTACCGAAGCGCCCTCTTCGGCGGCTAGATGCCGGAAAGCCCCTTGGACGCAACTAGGGCAATCTGGGCGCCGGGCGACCTGCATCGTCCTGAAGCTGTTCTCCCACAGATCCACCCAGATCAGACCCCGGCGCAGCTTCTCGCTCTGACCCACCAGATATTTGAGCGCCTCGGCAGCGGCGAGGGAGGCTATCAGGCCGGTGATGGGATTGATCACCCCGGCAGTGGCACAGGTGGGGGTGCGTCCGGCCACCGGCATTTGGGGAAACACGCACTCCAAACAGGCCGTTTGGCCGGGCAAGATCGTCAGGCTGGTCCCGTAGCCAGACACCGCCGCAGAGTAGATCCAGGGCAGGTGCCACTTGAGACAGGCATCGTTCAGCAGATAGCGGGTCTCGAAGTTGTCCGTCCCATCCAGCACCAGATCGCTCCCCCTGAGCAACTCTTCCACATTGTCGGCATGGAGATCGGTCACCAGGGGCTCAAGCTGGACCTGGGCGTTGATCTGGCGCAGCTTGCGGGTAGCGGCCACCGCCTTGGGCAAACTGGCCCGGGCGTCCGCTTCGTCGAAGAGCACCTGGCGCTGCAAGTTATCCCACTCGACGTAATCGCGATCGATGAGCTTGAGCCGGCCCACGCCGGCGCGGGTCAGTTGCTCGGCCAGCAGCGAGCCAATCCCCCCGCAGCCGACGATCACCACCTGGGAGGCCGCCAGCTTGGCCTGCCCCGCCCGACCGATGCCGGCAAAGGCTATCTGGCGCAGATAATAACGCTCCGGCTGCGCGGCAGTCATGGCCGGTCAGCTACGCCCTGCTTGGCACCTAAAAGAGGTCCAGAGGGAATCCAAGTGACTATCTCGCCCGGCGACAGCTCACCTCTGCCTGCTGGAATGCGCACCAGCACCGTGCAAGCGGCCAGATTGCTGATCATGTGAGAAGACTGATGGGGCAAGGGGTGCAGCCAAGCCTCTCCGCGCGGCGAGAGCTCCATGCGGCTGCGCAGCCAGATATCCTGCTGGGCATCTGCAACCAGCGGGTCGGCCAACCGACCGGGCAGAAAGCCCGGCCGCGGCCGGGCAGCTCCCTCCAGAAGATCGAGCGCTCGCCTTAGATGCACCAGCAGTCCGACGAAGACCGCCCCCGGATTGCCGGGCAGCCCCAGGAGCAGTTTTTCGCCCGATCGACCAAAGAAGAGGGGTTTGCCCGGCCTCTGACGCACCCGCCAGAAGACTTGCTCCACACCCACACTCTCGGCCGCTGCCAAGATATAATCTCGCTCCCCCACCGAGACCCCGCCGACGGTGATCACTAAATCAGAGCCGACCAGGGCCTCAGCCAGAGCGCGCTTGGTGAGTTCCAGATCATCGGCCAAATGGTCGGTCACGCTCAGCCGATAGCCACCAGCGCGCAGCCAGGCTGTGACCAGATGGCTGTTGGCATCATAGACTTCACCAGGTTGCAGCTCCTGCCCCCCCGCCACCACCTCATCTCCGGTGGTCAAGAGGGAGATGCGCGGCGCGCGGTGGACTTGCACCTGAGTCAGCCCGGCGATGGCCAACGCGCCCAACAGCCCCGGCGTGATCCGACTGCCCGCCCTCGCCAGCAGATCGCCCTTTTGGAGCTCCTCTCCTTGCTCACGTATATCCTGACCGGCCGGCAGGGCGCGGCGCACTAGGAGAGTATCACCCTCCACCTGCGCATCTTCCTGGCGCAAGACGGCATCGGCCCCCTGGGGCAAATGCCCCCCGGTGAAGATGCGCAACGCTTCTCCGCTGCTCAACCGAGGAATCTGCGCCAGTTTTCCCGCCGCGATGGTGCCCACCAGCCGCAGGCGGGCGGGATGCTCCGCGCTAGCTGTGCGGCAATCGCCGGCGCGCAGAGCATAGCCATCCATGGCGCTCTGCGGAAAGGGAGGCAGATCAATCGGAGAGCTGACATCTCTGCCCAATACCCGACCTAGCGCGCTGGCCAGCGGAGCTTCAACTGGGGGCAAGGGGGAGATCACCTGCGCATACTGCTCAAAAGCCTCATCTACCGAGATCATCCGTGCTCCATTTCCTCAACTATAACCCTGGGGGTGGGGGATCTTGCGCAGCACTTTGAAAATATGCAGCACCGCCGGAAAGAGCGCCTGGTATGACTCCTGTGCCCCGCGCGTGCTGCCGGGGAAGGTGAGCACCAAGCTGTTGCCGATCATGCCGGCCAGCCCCCGCGAGAGCATGGCGTAGAGCGTGCGGCGCTGGCCATAGGCGCGCGCGGCTTCCATGATCCCCGGAATCTCCCGCTCGATCAGGGGGCGCAGCGCTTCTATAGTCCGGTCGGTCCCGGCCAGGCCGGTGCCGCCCACGGTGATGATCAGATCGCTGCCCTGCACGAGTAGCTGCCGGATCTGCGCTTGTAGCTTCTCCGGATCATCGGGCAAGATCTCATATTCACCGGCTTCTACGCTCGGCTCGCGCTCCAGGGCCTGCCAGACCGCCCGGCCGGCCCGATCTTCTTTCTTGCCCGCGGCCACACTGTCGGAGAGCACGATCACCGCGGCCTTGACCGGCGGGCTCAGCTCCTGGCGATAGTCACTCTTGCCGCCCCGCTTGGAGATCAGCCGCAGCGAACGGATCTCTATGCCAGAAACTTGCGGCTTGAGCATGTCGTAGAGGGTCAGCGCCGCCAGGTTTACGGCCATCAGGGCTTCCATCTCCACGCCGGTGGCGGCGATCGTCTCGGCCTTAGCTTCCAGCCGAACGCCATCTGCTTCAAAATCATAAGTTATCTGTAAATTCGTTAGAGGGATGGGGTGGCAGAAGGGGATCAGCTCCCAGGTGCGCTTGGCCCCCAGAATGCCCGCCGTGCGGGCTACCTCCAGCGCATCTCCTTTGGCAACTTTGCCCTCCTGCAGCAGCGCTTGGGCTTCGGGGGGAAGCTTGACGAAGGCCTGGGCGACGGCCTCTCGCCAGGTCTCCGGCTTGGGGGTGATATCTCTCACGGGTCTTTCATCTCCTCGCTTTGGAGCGGAACACCGGCCAGATAGCGGCTCTCGCCACCCTGATAATGTTCCTCTTTCCAGATGGGAACGCGCTTTTTCAGCTCGTCTATGGCATAGCGTGCTGCCGCAAAAGCCTCTGCCCGATGGGCCGCCCGGACCACTATCAGCACGCTGGCCTCTCCCAGGGCCAGAGTGCCCAGCCGGTGCTGAATGCGACAGCGCTGCAGCCCGAAGCGCCGCAGCGTCTCTGCTTCCAGCTCGCGCAGGGCTTTCTCGGCCAGCGCCAGATGGGCCTCGTAGCCGACTGCCTGCACCGGCCGGCCTTGGTTTTCATCTCTGACCGTTCCGCAGAAGACCACCAGCGCTCCGCTGCCGGGGTCTTCGGTCTCGCGCAGCAGCTCATTGAGATCAAGGGGCTCGGTGCTGAGCCAGCGGCCCATCTTACCCTCCGCTCACCGGGGGCAGCAGCCCCAGCTCAGCGCCGTCATGGAGCGCCCGGTCCGGAGCTACCAGCTCATCGCCTAGCGCGTAGGCGACGTTCTCCAATTGCTCGCGCAATTCCGGGGTTTGGGCGATGAGAATATCCCTCAGCTCTCCCACGGAGAGAGTTTCTCGCTTGACTTCTATCGAGCTGCTTCTCGCGTGGGCCACGCGACTGAGTCCACCGTAGAAGACGACCTTGATGGTCATTGTGGGTTCAGCCTCCCAAGCTGGACATGGCCGTTTGGGTGACCTGGCCCTTCTCCCAATGATGGCCGGCTGGCTTGATCCGCGCCGCCTGGCGCAGGCCGGCCTCGATGGCCCCCAAGTCGCCCGCCTTGATGGCCGTGCCCAGCTTGACGTGGGTATCGTAAGCCAGACAGGGCCAGATCTCACCGTTGGAGGTCAGCCGCACCCGGTTACAGCTATCGCAGTATTTATCCGAGATCGGGGTGATGAAGCCGATCATCCCTTTGGCCCCGGGGATCTGCCAGTATTTGGCCGGACCGTTGCCGCGCGAGACCTTGGCGGGCACCAGGCCGTAACGCCCGATCAACTGCTGCCTGGCTTGGGTGAGATCGAGATAGCTGCCCAGATGGCCCAGGCGCACCCCCTCGCCGATGGGCATCAGCTCCAAGAAACGCACGATAAGCTCCTGCTCCAGGGTCAAGCGCACCAGCTCATCTAGCTCATCGTCATTGAAATCTTTTAGAATCAGCGTATTCAGCTTGATGGGCCGAATTCCAGCCTGGGCGGCGCGCTCGATCCCGCGCAAGACGGTGTCGAGTTGGCCGAAGCGGGTGATCTGGTGGAAGCGTTTTTCCCGGAGTGAATCCAGGCTGACGTTGATCCAATCCAGGCCGGCGGCGGCCAGCTCGTCGGCGAAGCGCTCCAGCAGCATCCCGTTGGTGGTCATGGAGATCTCTTTGAGCTGGGTCTCTTGGTGCAACATGCGGATGAGCAGCGGCAGGTCTTGACGCACCAAAGGCTCGCCGCCGGTGATGCGGGCGCGGTCGACGCCCAGTCGGTTGGCAACTTGGACGGTGCGCACGATCTCCTCGAAAGTGAGTATTTCGCTTTTCTGGTGGAACCGTAGACCCTCGACCGGCATGCAGTAGTGACAACGCAAATTGCAGCGGTCGGTGACCGAGATCCTCAAATAGTTAAGCCTGCGGCCAAAGGAATCGCTGAGCGGTGTGCTGGTCTTGATCATCCCTGACCTCCTCAGTATGCGTTAGTGCGCGATCTCATCTTAACTGGCCGCCTCGAGGATCGCCTGCAATTCTCGATCTATCCGTTCCGGCAGGTCGCCTAGTTCTCGCACCGCCTGGGCGAAGAGCTCCGGCATCATCGCCCCCGGTCGCAGCGCCGCCAGATGCGTCCGGCTCCCGTCGCGATAGATCAGCACGTTGCAGGGCATGCAGAGCGCGGTCAGCTTCTCGGCGGCCACGAAGGGACGGGCCAACTGGGGATGGCAGATGTCAATGCTCTTGATCTCGGATTTTTCAGTCGGCGAATCACTCGGCTCGGCGAGCAAGCCGGCGAGATCATAGTCGCCCAGGATGATCCAGTCGGCGCGCGCGGCGGCCTTCCAGACGGCGGCCAGCGCCTCTCGTACCCCCTTCTGCGATTCCATCGTGATGGTAAACTCGTCCAATTGCATGGTTTTCAGCTCCTCATGATTAGCTGCCGGGATACAGCTCGGCCCGGATGCGCGGCACCAGGGCCATCAGCACCGCCTGCTCGGTCAGCCGGGTCCGGTCGAGCAGGCCGCGGGAGAGATAGCCGATCGCCCCCATCTGGTGACCGATCTCCTCGATGCCGGACAGCTCGGCCATCGCCTGCCCCACCGTCCGACCCGCTTGAACGCGGGTGATGATCTCCGGGGGATAGACAAAGCCGCTGCCGTGACCGACGGTCAGGCGACCGGCCCGATCGAGGATGGCGCAGAACTGCACGTCGAAATAAACGCGGAAGACCTCGTTCCAAATCAGCCCCGCCTCGATCCCTACCCCGTAGTCGGCCTGGCCCAGGGCCCCCTCTGCCCGCTGCTTGGCGCCCTGAGCGACCTGCGCGCCCAAGGGCTGCTCCGGCACGCCCGATTCGACCGGCGTGAGTCGGACCTCAAGCCGCTCCTGAGGATAGAGACGGGCGAAGACCTGCCGCGCCGCCTCGGCCTTGACCACGTTGCTCGAACCGATCTGTACCCGCATGACGGACTATGATGCCCACGAACCCGGTCCCCTGTCAAACGCCTTTCTGCCAAACCGACCGATTTTCCACGGCGTTGGCATTGATTTTTCACCTGTCTCTCTGTCAGACTGAGAATTACACTTGGGTAACAGTCGTCCATCCGAAATCTCCAGATAAGGGGGAAGTATCTATGTCATATTCCTATCTCAGACGTGCCTACCGCTGGACTCCCATCTTGGCCCTGTTGGCCCTGATGTTGATCATGCCGACCACCCTAGCCCAGCGCGGCCCGGGGACGCCCTTCGCCGATGAAACCTCGACTCGCTTGCCGGCCAATTTAGGGACCGGGGTGAGCGTGGCAGTCGCCGATGTCAACGGCGACGGTTTTCCGGACATCTACATCGGCACCGACGTGGGCAGCGCGCGTGATCACCTATTGATCAACGATGGCACCGGCCACTTCAAGGACGAGGCCGTGCGCCGCCTGCCGCCGCGCGACAGCTTCGGCTTTGTGCGCAGCGCCCAATTCGTTGATGTGAACGGCGACGGCAATCCAGATCTGTTCCTCACCCAGGCAGCACCGGACCGTGGGCTGCAAAACTTGCTCTTCATCAACAAGGGCGACGGCACATTCAGGGATGAAACCGCCTCACGGTTACCCAAAGTGAACGATCGCAGCTATGGGCTGATCGCCGCCGATCTCAACGGTGACGGCTCCCCTGATCTCTTCGTGGCCAACTCCTTCACCAGCCAGGACCGGCTCTACCTCAACGACGGCCAGGGTTTTTTCCGTGAGCAAACCACCTTCTTGCCCAGCTCCGCCGGCTCGCTTAACAGCACCAGCGTGGCGCTGGGTGACATCAACGGGGACGGCTCGCCCGATCTGGCCGTTGGTGTGGGGGTAATCCGAGAAGGCACGCCCCACCTGTTCATCAACGACGGCACCGGCCGCTTTGACGACCAGACTACCTTCCGCCTAGGGGGCATCGAACAGCCCAACAGCTTCAGCACCCAGTTGGTTGATCTCAACGGTGATGGTACGCTGGACCTATTTCTCTGCAACATCCCCGGCCGCGCGGTGCTCTTCACCAACAACGGCAAAGGCTTCTTCTCCGATGTGACCTCACAGCTACTACCCCTCGAGGCAGAGGACTGTCGCAGCTCGGTCATCGGGGATTACAATGGCGATGGCAAGCCGGACATCGTCATGGGGCGCGATCCCCAGGACCGCCGCCCCAATGAGCTGTTGGTCAACAGTGATGGACAGGGTCATTTCATCGCCTCGCCGCTGCCCGGCGACGGTGGGGCCAACGCGATCGCTTCGCTTGACGTTGAGGGAGATGGAGACCTCGATCTGCTCATCGTCAACAACGGCAAAGACCACCTGTTGATCAATCGGACGATCCCTTAACCCATCTACGACACTACCCAGGGAAGACCCGCTGGAAGCCGGTACGGGTCTTCCCTGGGTCCTCTCGTGACGAGCGCACCATATTAGCCTTATCGCTCATCGCATCTGCCTGGCCCCTTGCTTCAGCTATGGGGACGTGGCAGATGCACAAGCCTATTGTCTGTCTTGACAGATCGTTACGTATAAGGTAGCATTACCTCTATGGGCCTATACTAGGCTCGAAAGGAGTTGGAAAACTGGAAGCCCAAGCGGGTGTATCATACGACCTAAGCTTTGTCACTGCGCTTCCGGCCCTCAGCGGGATAAGCCTCGGGCCACGAGCCAAGGCGTTGGCAGCGGAGCTGAGGCACCGCGGGCACTGTTGGCTGTGCTGCGAGAAGCTCTGCATCCCCACCGGCCACTCAGCTCCCTCCCGAAGCTCGTTT
Source organism: uncultured bacterium (assembly GCA_913053845.1). GTDB lineage: Bacteria > Bipolaricaulota > Bipolaricaulia > RBG-16-55-9 > DRJF01 > DRJF01. Next base: position 13,028 of record CAJXGD010000035.1, read on the forward strand.
TATGGCCGGCCAGATATGTAGCCAGATAACCCGATGCGGTTTCAGTTGCCAGCCACCGACCGCTTTTGTTACACTACCCAACTGTTGCAGGCGGCGAAGGGAGAGGCTTATGGTCAAGATCAAGATCTGTGGGAACCGCACCCTCGATGATGTGGAGATCACCCGCGGTGCCGATGCCCAGGGCTTCATCGTCGATGTCCCCAGCTCACCGCGCAACCTCGACCTCTGCTGGGCCAAGTGGTTGGTCCGCACCGTCAAACTCTTCAATGTGGCCGTCTTGGTGACTCAGGCCAGCGAGCCGGAGCGCTTGGCACAGTTGACCGAAGAGGTTCGTCCCGACGTCTTGCAGATCCATAAGGAGCTCTCGCTCAGCGAGCTGCAACGGATTCGCCGGGCGATCCCTGCTCCGGTGAAGCTCTGCAGCCTGCTCAGCGTCAACGAGCCCGTGGAAAACCTGATCAAGCGTGCCTTGGTGCTGGCCCAGCCGCCGCTGGACGCCTTACTGCTGGACAGCCGCCGCGGCGCTCAGCTCGGCGGCACGAGTAGGGTGCATGACTGGCAGGTCAGCCGGGCCATTCGCGAGGCGGTACAGCCCTTCCCGGTGATCTTGGCCGGGGGGATCACGCCCCAGAACGTCATCGAGGCCATCCGGGCCGTCCGGCCCTATGCGCTGGATGTCTCCTCCGGCGTCGAGGAGCAGGGCCACAAATCACCTGTGAAAGTGCAAGCTCTGCTAGAAAGGGTGCATGCTTATGCCTACGGACACCAAGTCGGTTAAGGTCAAGAAATTGAGCCAGTGGCCCATCGCAGGCCGCTTTGGCCCCTATGGCGGTCGCTATGCGCCGGAGATCCTCATGCCGGCCCTGCTCGCACTGGAAGCGGCCTACCAGGCGGCGCAGGCCGATGAGGGATTTCGGGCCGAGTTGCGCCGCTATCAGGAGGATTACGGCGGCCGACCCACCCCACTCTACCGGGCCAAGCGGCTCAGCGAGCTGGTCGGCGGAGCGCGCATCTACCTCAAACGCGAGGACCTGGTGCACGGGGGGGCCCACAAGTTCAATAACGTGATGGGTCAGGCATTGCTGGCCCAACGCATGGGCAAGAGCCGCCTGATCGCCGAGACCGGCGCCGGCCAGCACGGGGTAGCCACGGCCATGGCCGGAGCGGTGCTGGGGCTGAAGACCGAGATATATATGGGCCAGGTGGATATCGAGCGCCAGCGAGCCAACGTCTATCGCATGGAGCTGCTAGGCGCCCAGGTGCATCCGGTGCATACCGGCACGGCCACCCTCAAGGATGCCATCAACGAGGCGCTGCGCGACTGGGCGACCAGCGTGCAGGATAGCCACTATCTGATCGGCTCGGTGGTCGGTCCGCATCCTTATCCCCAGATCGTGCGCGACTTCCAGCGGGTGATCGGCGATGAGATCGAGGGTCAAATGCTGCGCAAGGAGCACCGCCTGCCCGATCTGTTGGTGGCCTGCGTGGGCGGAGGCTCCAACGCTATGGGGACTTTCTTCCCTTTCGTGGACCACCGGGAGGTGCGCTTTTTGGGGGTTGAAGCCGGTGGCCGGGGACCGGACGCCGACGCCGCCTCCCTCCAACACGGTCAGATCGGGGTGCTGCACGGGGCTAAGATGCGGCTGCTGCAAGATGAGTGGGGTCAGGTCAGCGCTACCCACAGCATCGCCGCCGGCTTGGACTATCCGGGCGTCGGACCGGAACATACCCTCTATCAGGAGATCGGCCGGGCCGAGTATGTCACCGTCAGCGACGAGCAGGCCCTCTCGGCCTTCCAGACGCTCTCCCAGACCTGTGGCATCATTCCCGCACTGGAATCGGCCCATGCCGTCTATGCCGGCATGGAGCGCGCTCGGGCGATGGGTCCGGGCCAACTGGTGGTGATCACCCTCTCCGGTCGCGGTGATAAAGACCTGGAGACGGTCATCGCCCACTTGGGCCGTCAGCGATCGGCAGGAGGGCAGGAGCAATGAGCCAGATCGCTGATTGCTTTGAGCGGTTGGCCCAGCGGGGTGAGGGAGCGCTGATCCCCTATCTGATGGCCGGTGATCCCGATCTGGAGCGCAGCTATCAGTACGCGCAGGCACTGATCGCTGGCGGCGCCGACCTGATCGAGCTGGGCGTGCCCTTCTCCGACCCGGTGGCCGATGGACCGACGATTCAGGCCGCCGGCAGCCGAGCCCTGGGCAGCGGAACCCACCTCGACGAAGTCTTCAGGCTGGTCAGCCGGCTGCGCAGCCAGAGTGATACGCCGCTGATCTTGATGAGCTACTATAACCCCATCTTTCGCCTGGGGCAGGGGCTCTTTCTCAAGCGTTGCCTCGATGAGGGTGTCAGCGGGGTGATCATCCCCGACCTGCCGATCGAAGAGGCCAGCGACTATCTAGAGCTGGCCCGCCGCTATCGCGTTGATACCGTCTTTATCGCCACCCCGGAGACCGGCGATGAGCGGCTGGCCCAGATCAGCGCTCAGACCGGCGGCTTTCTCTATCTGGTCTCTCGCTATGGCACCACCGGCGCTCAGGACAGACTCGACCCCCGCACCGAGCAACTGATCGCCCAGGTGCGCAGCCGCCTGCCGGCAGAGCTGCCCTTGGGAGTGGGTTTTGGCCTCTCTATGCCGGAGCAGATCTCGGCCGTCATCCGTGCCGGCGCCCAAGGGGCCATCGTGGGCAGCGCCTTGGTTCAACGGGTGGCCCAAGACCGGTCTCCTCAAGAGCTGGCCGATTTTGTCCAAGAGCTCAAAGGGGGCACCCGGCTGCTCCAGCAGAAGGTCGGCGGATGGCAACCCGAAGCGGAAACCTCTACCTGATCGGCATGATGGGTGCGGGCAAGAGCAGCTTAGGCCAGGCGCTAGCTCGGCGCTTGGGACGCCGCTTCGCCGACAGCGACCTGCTCATCGCCCAGCGCGCCGGCCAGACGATCGCCGAGATCTTTGCTGAGGCCGGCCAGGGTCATTTTCGCGAATTAGAAAGCGATATCTTGGCCGAGCTGGCACAGTGCTCCGGCTTGGTGGTGGCCCTGGGCGGCGGAGCCTATCTCTACCCCGACAATCGCGAATTGATCAACAAGAGCGGCCGCTCGATCTATCTGCAGGTGCGGCCGGAGACGGTCTGGGAGCGCGCCGGCACTCAGCCCGGTCGCCCGCTGCTCGCCGGGAGCACTCCGGAAGAAAAACGCGCCCAGATCAGACAGATTCTCCAGCGACGCCAGCCGATCTACGCCGCGGCCGACCTGACCGTACCCAATGACGGGGACCTGGAAACCTGTCTGGAAACGATTATCACTGCTCTAGGAAAACGAGGTTGGCTATGAAAATCATCCCGGTCGAGCTGGGCCGGCGCAGCTATGCTATTTATCTCAAAAGCGGGCTATTCGGCGAATTGGGCCGGCTCTATCGTCGGCACGAGCTGGGAGAGCAGGTGGCGGTGATCACCGACCGCACGGTGCACAAGCTCTACGGCGCTCAAGCGCTGCGCTCGCTCAAGGCGGCCGGCCTGCGGGCGCAGCTCATACCTGTGCCGGCCGGCGAGTCCAGCAAATCGCTCGCCTGGGCCGACCGGCTCTACGAGCGGCTCATCCGCACCGGGGTGGACCGTGAGGCCACGATTATCGCCCTGGGAGGCGGGGTGGTGGGCGACCTGGCCGGCTTCGTGGCGGCCAGCTATCTGCGCGGGATAGCGTTTGTGCAACTGCCCACGACCTTAGTCGGCCAGGTGGACAGCGCCATCGGTGGCAAGACCGGCCTCAATCATCGGCTGGGCAAGAACCTGATCGGCGCCTATCACCAGCCGCGCTTCGTGCTGATAGACCCAGAGTTCTTGACCAGCTTGCCCCCCGGCGAGTGGCGCTCCGGCTGGGCCGAAGTGCTCAAGTATGCGCTGATCCAGGATGCGGAGCTCTTCGCCCAGTTAGAAGCGCTGCCGCCCGGCAAAGTATTATCAGCAGATGCGGAGCTGCTAACGGGGATAATCGCGCACTGTTGCCGGATCAAGGCCAGCATCGTCTCCGAGGACGAGCGGGAGGCCGGCCGGCGGGAGTTGCTCAACTTCGGCCACACCATCGGCCATGCCCTGGAAGCGGTCACCGGCTATCGCCGCTTTCGCCATGGCGAGGCGGTCGCCTGGGGTATGCTGGCCGCCGCTTGGCTCTCGCGGGAGCAGGGCCTCTTGGCCCAGGAGCCCTGGGGGAGGATCGAGCGACTGCTGAGCAGCTTCGAGCTGCCGCGCGATCTGTCTGGCTGCGAGGATGAAGCGCTCACCGCCGCGATGCGACGCGATAAGAAAAGCCGCGGGGGCCAGATTCGCCTGGTGCTGCTCAGCGATATCGGTCAGGCTATCAGAGGGCAAGCGGCCGGCGACGCGGAGTTGCGCCGGGCTTTTGGCTACCTGCGCTCGCGGGCTGCTGGATCATGAAAAAAATCCTCGTCTTGCACGGGCCCAATTTAAATTTACTCGGCGAGCGTGAGCCCCAGATTTACGGTCACACCACCTTAGAGCAGCTAAACGAGCAACTGCGCCGATATGCCCGCTCTCAAGGCCTCAGCCTCAAGATATTTCAGTCCAATCACGAGGGGGCGCTGATAGATCGCATTCAAGCGGAGCGCCATTGGGCCGAAGGCATAGTGATCAACCCGGGGGCCTTCACTCACTATAGCTACGCCCTGCGCGACGCGATCGCCGCCGTGGCCCTGCCCACCGTGGAGGTCCACCTGTCAGATATTCAGCATCGAGAGGAGTTTCGGCGCCTCTCGGTGATCGCCCCGGTCTGCATCACCCAGATCTCCGGTCAGGGCCCCCAGGGCTATCGGCAGGCCCTGAAGCGCCTGCAAGAGCAGTCCGGGGCAACCCGATAATAATTTGACTCCCGCGCCAGGTAAACGGTACAGTAGGCAAAGGCTCAAGGGCTCTTCTCGGGACCGGCGAGCTCATCTCATGAGGAGGTTACTATGCGCAAAGTTGCACTTGTCTCGTTGATCGTCCTGGTGCTGCTGGGGTTCTCTATCAGCCAACCACGTGCTCAGGGCAACGGTGAGGTGCTCTTGCCCCAGGCCGTCCCCGGCCTGCAACAGAGCGTGCTGGTGTTGACCGACCCGGTTGGCATCCCACATATCTATGCCAAGAATGCCCACGATCTTTATCTGGTCACCGGCTATCTGCAGGCGCGCGACCGGCTCTTCCAGATGGATGTCACCCGCCGGCAGGCCTCCGGGACCTTGGCCGAGCTATTGGGACCCAAAGCCCTTCCCTCCGACGTGCAGACCCGCACCCTGGGCCTGCGCCGCGCCGCCCGGCTCAGCGAGCCGGTCCTCCCGGCCGAGGTACGGGCCGAGCTGCAAGCCTATGCTGACGGGGTTAACGTTTATATCCAACAGGCCGAGAAGGCCGGCCGACTGCCTCCGGAGTACGGGGCGCTGGAGCTCACCGGGGTGGCGCCTTGGACCGTTGTAGACAGCTTAACCGTGGGCAAGGCGATCGCCTTCTCTCTCTCCTTCGACCTTGACGTGAACAACACGCTGGCCTTCATCGGCTACGTCCAGGCGCTGGCGACGGTGGGGTTGGATGGGGCAGCGCTCTTTTCCCAAGATCTCTTCCGTAGTGCGCCCATCGAGCCGGCCACCGTCGTCCCCAATGCCGAAGGGGTGCCACCGGCCTTCGGTGGCTTTAAGGCCGATGCCCTGTCTGGCTTTAATCCGGAGACCTTGCGGCTGCTGCAGGGATACTATCGTCAGATCAAGAATAACCCCTTCTTCAGGCCAGCCCTGCAGGGCCCTGGGGCGCGCGCCGGCAGCAACTGGTGGATCGTCGCCGGCAAAAACACCGTGAACGGCTTCCCGCTGATGGCCAACGATCCGCACCTGTCGCTCTCCAACCCGGCAGTCTGGTATGAGATCGACCAGAAGATCAATAACGGGAAGGATCTGGACGTCACCGGGGTGACCTTTCCCGGTGTGCCTTACGTGGTCTTGGGCCATAACGCCCGCACCAGTTGGAGCGCCACGGTCAACCCCATGGACGTCACCGACATGTACTCCGAAAAAATCCGCGCCGATAAGCAGGGGAGGCTCTTCAGCGTCTTCGCCGGCAAATTGGAGCCGATTCAGGTCATTCCGGAGCAGTATAAGGTCAATCTGGTCGGCGACGGTAAACTGAACGATGTGGTGCCTGCACCGCCCAATCCCCGGATCCCCTCGGCGACGTTGATCATCCCCCGCCATGGGCCGATCGTCCAGATGGACCTGAAGGCCGGCTCGGCGATCAGCGTGCAGTACACCGGCTTTTACGCCACCCGTGAGGTTGAGACCTTCCGCACCTTTGACCGGGCGCAGAATCTGGACCAGTTCAAGGCCGGTCTGGCCACCTTTGACTTCGGCTCACAGAACTGGGGTTACGCTGACGTGGATGGAAACATCGCCTACTTCACCAGCGCCAAGATGCCGCTGCGTCAGGATTTGGAGCAGGGCTTCGTTGACCGGGGCATTCCCCCCTGGATCATCCGCGACGGGACGGGAACGCTGCAGCACCAGTGGATCGAGCTGAAGAACCCACCTACCGATGGCACGCTACCCTTCGCCGTGCTGCCCCCCAGCGAGATGCCTCACACCGTCAATCCGGCCACCGGGGTGATCGTCAGCGCCAACAACGATCCGGTAGGCACCACGCTGGACAACAACCCGCTCAATCAAAAGCTTCCAAATAGTGATGCGATTTACTATCTCAATCGCACCTATGAATTGGGTTATCGCGCCCAGCGGATCACCGACGTGATTCGGGCGAAGCTGCAAAGTGGCCAAAAAATCTCGCTGCAGGATATGATGACCCTGCAGGGTGATACCACCGAGCTGATCGCCCAACAATTGGTGCCCTTCATCACCCGGGCGATCGCTGACGCTCAGGCTGCTGGCGCGCCGGCACCGCTGGCCCAGTTCCTGCGTGATCCGCGACTGGCCCAAATCAAGAGTCTGCTCAGCAAATGGGACTTCTCCACCCCGACCGGCCTGACCGCGGGGTTCGATTGGGGCAAGCCGGCGGGCGTGGCGCCGAGTCAGAAGCAGATTGACAGCAGCGTGGCCACGACCATCTTCAACGTCTGGTTGGGACGCTTCATCCACAACACGGTCGACGCGGTGCTCAATGCGATCTCACCCAAACTGCCCAAGCCGAATAACGATGAGACGGTGAAGGCGGTCGTGCATCTCTTGCAGAGCTTCAAGACCAACCAGGGCGTAGGGGCTTCGGGGATCAACTTCTTCGCCGTCCCCGGCCTGGAGGGTGCGCCAGCGCCGCTGCGACGCGACCTAGTCATCCTCAAGAGCCTCAGCGACACCCTGAACCTCCTCTCCGGTGACGCCTTCGCCAGCGCCTTCAAGCACTCCAAGAGCTTGGAGGACTATCGTTGGGGGTTGCTCCACAAGGTGACCTTCAAACACCTGCTCGGTGGACCGTTCAACATCCCGCAATCGGGCGGCTTCTCCACCGACGGGGGCTATCGGGTAGTTGACCGCTCAGACTTCAACGTGCGGGCGGACAGCGCCGATGGCTACACCTTCAGCCACGGCCCTTCGCGGCGCTACGTCGCCGAGCTGCGCCCCGATGGCATCCAGGCCTTCGAGGTCATCCCCGGCGGGGAGAGCGGCGTGCTGGGGAGCGCTCACTACGGCGATCAGGTGAAGACCTGGCTGGCCAACGGCTACCATCCGCTCTTCTTCACCAAGCGGGAGATCTACAGCCATGTGGAGAGCTGGCAGGACTTCGTGCCGCTCAAGCCTTAGGCGGCTAGCAGCCAGCATAGTAGCTTGAGATAAGGGGCGGATCTGGAGCGGCGACCTGGCCGTAGGGGCGGGCCGGGATTACCCGTTTCGGTTCGCCCCTACTCTGTTTCCCAGGCCTCGACCGGCAGCTCTTCAGGGAGCGACTCCAGAAAGAGCCGCCCATAGGATTTGGTCCACAATCGTCCGTCGAGCACGATCACCGTGCCCCGGTCTTGCCGGCTGCGGATCAGGCGTCCGAAGCCCTGCTTGAAGGCTAGCACCGCTTGAGGCAGGCTGTACTCCCAGAAGGGCTCGCCTCCGCGCCGCTTGATCGCCTCCAGTCGGGCCTGATGAAGCGGGTCATCGGGGACTTCAAAGGGCAAGCGGGTGATGATCAGCGTGCGTAGGGCCATGCCGGGCAGGTCCACCCCTTCCCAAAAGCTGCTCACCCCCAGGAGCACCGCGTTGCCGTCCGCACTGAATTCGCGCAGCAGCCGACTGCGCGGCGCCTCGCCCTGGACCAATAATTTATAGCTCAAGCGCTGGGCCAGCCGCTGCTGGATCGCGTGCAGCGCCGCCCAGGAGGTGAAGAGCACCAGGGCGCCCCCCTGGCTCTGGTGCAGGGCGCGCTCGATCTGATCGGCCAGGGCCGCTAGATACTCCGGTGAGCTCAGGCGCTGAGGGATGAGCCGCCCGACCTTGAGGCGGGCTTGTCGGGCATAGTCGAAGCTGGAGCGCAGTTTGAGCGTCCGGCCTTCCAGGCCCAGCTTCTCGGTGATATGCCTGAACTCCCCTCCAACGCTCAGCGTGGCCGAGGTGAGAATGATGGTGCGATAGGCCGGCAGCAGCGCCCCCTTGATCAGCTCGGCCGGGTAGAGCGGCTCACTCATCAGGGCTGCTCGCCCGCGCTGGAGCTCGACCCACTGCACCAGATTCTTGTTCTCACTCAGGAAGGCCAAGGCGGCGAAGGCCAGGCGTTCCAGCCCGCGCAGCGAGCGCTGCAGTCGGCCCGACAGATCACGCTCCTGGTCGTCGGAATCTTTTTTGAGCGGGTGGGCAGACTGCAGCTCGCCGAGCGCCGCGTGGGCCTTCTCGACCTCGGTGGCGAAGAGCTCCAGCTCGGCGTGCAGGGGGAAATCGGCCGGGTGGCTGCGCCGGCGGCAGGGCTCAGGATAGTTGCTACGCAGTGCGGCGAAGAGTTGCTCTCCGACCCTCCCCAGCACCCGCACGGCGGCGATGGCCGGCTGCGACTCCTGGGCGAAGAGCGGGAGCCACAAGAGACCGACCGGAGATGATTCAGCGCGCGACCGGCTGCGGGGTTCAGCGATCAATTGTGCCACCCAGCGGCGCAGGCCGGTCTGAGTGAGCTGGGCTTGCAGCGCCTGAGAGAAGGCCTCATCCAGCCGATGTCCCTCGTCCACCACCAGCACCTCGGCGGGGGGCAACAGTTGTTCTTCCGAGTCGGAGTCGGTGCGCACCAGCGCGTCTATCCCCAAGAGAGCATGATTGGTGACCAATATTTGTGCCTCTTCCCAGCGCTGGCGGGCCTTGAAGTAGAAGCAGTCGGCAAAGAAGGGGCAGCGGCGGCGCAGGCAATGATCGGAATCGGCGGCGATCTCCGACCAGAGCTGTGGCTGCCACTCCAGCTCCTCCAGATCACCCGTCTGGGTTTGCGCGCACCAGGGACTTAGGCGTTCCAGCTCGCTTCTGGTAAAAAACTCCGACTCTTGCGCTTGGGTGAACTGCTCCCAGCGCAGTTTGCAGAGATAATGACGATAACCCTTGGCGATGGCATAAGGAAAGCTTTTCAAGCGGGCCAACTGGGGCAGGTCCTGGCCGATAAGCTGTTCTTGCAAGTTGACCGTGCGGGTGGAGACCAGGGCTCGTCGGCCGCTAGAGACGATCGGAATGAGATAAGCGAGTGTCTTTCCCACGCCGGTAGGGGCCTCCACCAGCAGATTTCCGCCGGACTCGATGACGGCGGCGCAGGCGCGCAGCATCTCCAGTTGGGCCGGCCGGGCCTCGAACTCTTTTAAGACTTTGGGCACCTCTTCGCGCAAGAAGCGCTCGGCTTCGGCAATCATGATGAAGCTATGGTAGCGCGACCGGCGGGCAGGCGTCAATCTCCTGCCGGGATCGCATAGCTACGCCTAAGCTCGCCTGCCGATTTGACTTTCGCACGACGAATACCTACGATTGACGGGGACAGGCTCAGCAAGAGAAGCATCTCCATAGGTGAGAGGACGGGACCGATGGACTACAATTATTTAATCTTAGGGGCGGGCCAACAGGGGACGGCCGCCGCTTATGATCTGGCCCGCTGGGGTGAGGCTGAGCGGGTGACCCTGGGTGACTTAGAGCTCGAACGGGCAGAGGCCGCGGCCGCGCGGGTCAATCGCTTGCTCGGCCGCCGGATCGCTCAAGCCCAGCAGCTCGATGTGAGCGCCATTCGGACGCTGGAGGAGAAGTTACGCCCCTATGACCTTTGCTTGAGCGCCGTGCCCTATTATTTCAATCTGGCCATCGCCCAGGCGGCTCTGGCGGCTCAGACCGGTTTCTGTGATTTGGGCGGCAATACCGCGATAGTCCGGGGCGAGCTGGCGCTGGACCAGCAGGCCCGTCAGGCCGGCATCACCATCGTCCCCGACTGCGGCTTGGCGCCGGGCTTGGCCAATATCCTGGCCGTCTACGCCATGGAACGGCTCGAGCAGATGGGTGGTCGGCCGCAGGAGATGCGCATCTATTGCGGCGGACTGCCCCAGAAACCTCGGTCCCCACTGGGCTACAAGTTGGTCTTCAGCATCGAGGGGCTCACCAACGAATATCTGGGCCCTGTCTACGTCCTGCGCCGGGGCCAGGTCAAAGTGATCGAGAGCTTGAGCGAACGCGAAGAGCTGCTCTTTCCCCCGCCGCTGGGCCGGCTGGAGGCCTTCACCACCTCTGGAGGCAGCTCCACCTGCCCTTGGAGCTTCCAGGGGAGGCTGGACAGCTACGAGTATAAGACGCTACGCTATCCCGGCCATCTAGCTCAGCTCAAGACCCTGGTCGGCTTGGGGTTGCTCAGCCAAGAGCCGGTCGAGCTGGCCGGCCAGCCGGTGGTGCCCCAAGAGCTCTTTCATCGGGTGGCCGCGCCGCACTTGAGCTTTCCTGCTGATGAAGATCTGGTCGTCCTGCGGGTGCGCTGCATCGGTCAGGGGGATGATGCTCCTCTGGAGGTCCAGTATGATCTGCTCGACTATCAAGATCGGACAACCGGCTTCTCGGCGATGGAGCGGCTGACCGGCTTTCCGGCGGCCATCGTGGCCGCCATGTGCGCTCAAGGCCAGATCGGGCCAGGGGCGTGCCTCTTAGAGCAAGCTGTGCCCGCCGGACAGTTTATGAGCGAGCTGCTGCGACGTGGAATTAAACCCATCGAAACGAGCGTGAAAGGAGCAGACAATGGCTGAAAATCGTTTCGCCTTCTTCGGCGGGGAGATCGTTCCCATCGAGGAAGCGAAAGTCAGTATCATGACCTCGGCCTTCAACTATGGCACCGGGGTGTTCGAAGGAATTCGTGCCTACTGGAATGAGCAGGAGGGGCAACTTTACGTTTTTCGCCTGCTCGATCATTACCGGCGTTTCCTGCGCTCCTGCAAGATTCTAATGATTGAGCTGCCCTATGATGCCGAGCAGCTAGCCCAAAAGACCCTGGAGCTCCTGAACCGTGAGGGCTATCGTCAGGACACCTACATCCGGCCCTTGGGCTACAAGTCCAGCGAGGTGATCGGGGTGAAGCTGCACGATCTGGAGAATGCCTGTGCCATCTTCGCCGTGCCCTTTGGCAAGTATATTGACCGTCCTGCCGGCTCGCGGGTTAAGGTCTCATCCTGGCGGCGCAACGCCGATAACGCCATCCCGGCGCGGGGCAAGATCACCGGGGCTTATGTCAATTCGGCCCTGGCCAAGACCGAGGTGCTCCTGGAAGGCTTCGATGAGGCGCTGGTCCTCGATCAGCAGGGCCATGTCTCGGAGGGTTCTGCCGAGAACGTCTATATCGTGCGCGATCGCACCCTGATCACCCCGCCGCCCTCAGCCGACATCTTGGAGGGCATCACCCGGGAGACGATCCGGCAGATCGCTCAAGAGGAGCTGGGTGTTCCCACCGTGGAGCGTTACATTGACCGGAGCGAGTTCTACGTGGCCGATGAGGCCTTCTTCTGCGGCACCGGGGTGGAGCTGATGCCGATCGTGGAGGTGGACCGCCGGCCGGTGGACGATGGGGCGATCGGGCCGATCACCCGGCAGATCTCCGAGCTGTATTTCAAGATCGTCCGTGGCCAGGAGCCGCGTTATCGCGACTGGTGTACGTCGGTATATGAGCGGTAGCCCGTTGGAATATGGACGCGATTGATCTGCGGCTGCTCGAGGCCTTGCAGCGCGACGGGCGGGCGACCTACACCGAGCTGGCCCAACTGGTGGGCCTTTCGCCGCCATCGGTGGCCGAGCGGATCAAGAAACTGGAAGAGCAAGGCGTTATCCGGGGTTATACGGCGATTTTGGATGCCAAGCGGCTCAGCCTGGATATCACTGCCTTCATCGCGGTGTCGCTCTCGCATCCCAAGCATGATCCGGCGTTTTTCAGGGAGATCTCCCGCTGGGGTGAGGTGCTGGAGTGTCATCACGTGGTGGGCCGTGAAGACTACCTGCTCAAGATCAAGGTCCGGGACACCTCGGCCTTGGAAGATCTGATCATGGCCCGCTTGCGGATG
>CAJXGD010000036.1 GCA_913053845.1 uncultured bacterium
TCTGGCGGCTGTTGAACCCCCGCGCCAGTCCCTTTTGTAGAGGAACCGACTTGGTCAGCCACCCAGATGGGGATCCTGGCTTCTTTCGAACATTACCATCTATGCTAAAGTATGCTCTATCGTGGATAGTGGATGAGTCAATTCTGTGCCCATAAGCCTCAATAAATTCTTCTCCACTCAAGAGTCTGTTGAGCCAGTCTTCAATATCCTGTTCGTTTTCAGCCTTCCTCAGAAAACCGATCACGATTAAGCCATTGTGCGCCGCTATCTTCACTATCCTCTTTTGGCCATCGTCCAAGTTACTCACATACTGGTCAATATATCGCGTGGGTGTCCCTGCTGTCTGAGCCCGATCCTTGAAATGTGGCTTGGCAAGATAGGCTTCGATATCCGTCATGAACTTCTCCGCAGAATCCAAAGTGCTGAGCTTTAGATTCTGATGTATGAGTTCCTGAATGGCGATCTCTATGTGGAAGGATTTGAGTTTGAACTCGGTTCCATTGAAGTTCTCCTTGCCCTTCCATGCCACCATCCACTTTTTTAGCAGTTTGGTCGCTCGCCTGAAGCTCCCGGACAACTCGTTTGATCGGCGCGCCCGTTCAATGTACCCGCGAGGATCGGTCTTAATCCAGGCTACCGAGTTGGTCGCATCGCGAGATTCGTAGAAGGTTCTTCTCTGCCGCCGGCCCATCAGGCCGACTTCAGGTATTTGGTACAGTGGATCTCCGAACTCGTTCTTCTCGGTCAATTCATAGGCGGGCACGATATCGATGGAGAAATCACCTTCGAAGTCCATGAATTTTATCATTATTGAGGGAAACTGAGGTGTGATTCTCACATTTCGCCTTGCTTTACGGTATTCCTCACGTAATCTCTCGGCAAGGGTAGAGAGGGCTGAATCCATCGTCAATGACTTCTCATCTAGCCTCACGCGAGTCGATTCCGGAACAACCCAGATTACATCGAGATCGTTTAGGGGAGTTATCGCGGTGAATCGGGCGTATGATCCACTCTGGAATGCTCCCTCAGGCAACATGTAGCGAAGCTGTGCATATTCGGCTTTGACGATTTCCCGCTCTTCTTCAGATGGAGAGCAATGAGAGCTGACAAAGTCATCAACTATTGAATCAAGATCCCTATTCATTGCGCACAACTCGTTGTTATCATTGATACAAGGATATCGCTCAGGAGGCGTCCACGAAAGTTCGTGACGGTCACGTTCCGCTGGTTGTTAAGGGAAACCAATCCCTGCTCCGGTATGCGACCACCTTTGTGGGGAGCGTATACGACAAGCCCTGCCCCATCTTTCTTCTGGGAGAGAACCTTATCGAGAGCGTCTTTCCATGAAGGCCAATGCACGAGATAGAGTGTCGCCTTCTCAGCCCTTCCAAGATCGCTCTGTTTTGCAACGCAAATGATATTCTTAACGCGAAACATCCCTGAATCTGTGAGGAGGTTCTTCAGGCTATCTTGTTCAGAGCCCTCAGCAAGAATTGCTATCTTTCTCGTAGCCAATCCATTACCGAGACGCAAGAGAACAGGAAGTATGCCACGGATCCACAGAAAGATGCTCCACACAAGCCCGGCAACAACAATAAGTGTGCTGAAAGTGCCAACCCAGTCGGAGATTTTCAGTAGGCCTATCAGTAGACCTATCATCATGTTAGCCTCCATTTATTCGATATGTTGAAAGGGCTTATGTCGCCCTTACTTACAGCATTAGCTTGCAAACCCATTCATAGCAGCCCGATCATCAGGCTACTGGATCATCTTCTTTCTAGTCGAACTACAAGTATCCGTCCCAATCGCCGTAAAACTATACGCCCTTTGGGATGGATAACCAAGTTGCTCTGAGCCCTCCCATCGTCTATCATTGGATTTCGTAACAGACATGACCCAATTATACAACAACAGAACGCCATGAACAAACCCAAACTCCTCGATCAAGTCCGCAACCTGATCCACCTCAAACGCCTGGATCGGAAATCTTCTCGATCATACACCTTGCCCTCCGAGCTCGATAACGCTATGCTAAAGAGCAGGATCGGGCGAGCGTTCGGCCGGCAAGCGAGTTTGATGTCCAGCAAGCTAGAACCACGATCAGGCGTTATAACCGGCAACCATGACCCACGAGACCCTATCCCAGAGCTTGGAGAACAGGTTAGCCCAACTGGCCCGCTGGATCGAGCAGGCCCGCTATGCCCTGGCGCTCACCGGGGCCGGCGTCTCCACTGAGTCGGGCATCCCCGATTTCCGGAGCCCCCAGAGCGGTCTCTGGCAGATGGTTGACCCGGCGCAGGTCGCCTCGGTCAGCGGCTTCCTCAAGGACCCTGAAGGGTTTTATAAATTCTGGACGGCGCGCTTCGCCTCCCTAGAGCACGCTCACCCCAATATCACCCACCTCTTGCTCGCCGAGCTTGAAGAAGCCGGCCTGCTGCGCGGGGTGATCACCCAGAACATAGATGGCTTGCACCGCCGCGCCGGTTCTCGGCGTGTCTTCGAGGTTCACGGCAGCTATCGCCGAGGGATCTGTTACGACTGCCATCGGGTCTATCCCATCGAGGCGATCTTCGAGCAAGTAAACCTGGGGACGATTCCCCGCTGCGAGAGCTGTGAGGGCCTGCTCAAGCCGGACGTGGTGCTCTTCGGGGAGCTCTTGCCTGAAGATTTCACCCAGGCCACCCAGGCCGTTGCCCAAGCTGACCTGCTGATCGCGCTGGGCTCCTCCTTGGAGGTCTATCCCGTGGCAGAGCTCGCCCCTCAGGCAAAGTCCCACGGGGCGCACCTGGTCATCGTCAATCGTGAGGAGACCCCCTACGATTCCACAGCCGACCTGGTGATCCACGCCGAGTTAGGTCCGGCTATGCGTCAACTGAGAGAATTGCTCGCCGATAGCCTGAACATTCCCCCTAGCCTAGCGGGCTCTGAGGAACGATTCCCTCCAATAGGTCATCTCTTTGCTCCTCCCTCTTGACAAAGTGGCCCAAATGGTATATACTATTTGTATGAAGTATATATCTAGTAGCCCATATAGATATATACGGCTATGTAGACGGCCGAAGCTGGGACATCGGGTCCCAGGTCGGTCCGTCCACTCCAAATAAAAGGAGGAAGTCCGATGCACAAGAAGTGGCTCAACGCAGCCTTGCTCGTCCTGATCCTGGGGGCAACGGCCCTAGGATCAGGGACGGTAACCCTCAACGCAGCCGGAGCTACCTTCCCGGCACCGCTCTACTTCAAGTGGGCCGAGACCTATAATAAGGTGACCGACGGAGCGGTGCAGATCAACTACCAGGCGATCGGCAGCGGTGGCGGCGTGCAGCAGACGATCCAGAAGACCGTCGATTTCGGCGCCAGCGATGCACCCATGCTCGATCGCGAGCTCAAGCAGGCCGGCGCGACCGTCAACAACTTCCCCACGGTGCTCGGCGCGGCTGTGCCCACCTACAACCTACCGGGCAAACCTACGCTGAACTTCACCGGCCAGGTTATCTGTGACGCGTTCCTAGGCAAAATTACCAGTTGGAAGGACCCGGCAATCTTGGCCCTGCAAGATGAGGCCAACAAGCAGCTCCTCAGCGGCTTAAACGACGCAGCCGCCAAGATCACCATCGCCCATCGCTCCGATGGTTCGGGCACCACCTTCGTCTGGACGGATTACCTGAGCAAGGTCTGTCCCGCCTGGGCAAAGCAGGTCGGTGCGGCCAAGACGGTCAACTGGCCAGCGGGCATCGGTGGCAAGGGCAATGCGGGCGTCGCCAACATCGTCGCACAGACACCAGGTGCCCTGGGGTACGTCGAGCTGATCTACGCCATCCAAACCCAAATCGGTTTCGGCAAGGTCAAGAACGCCGCCGGGAACTTTATCTTGGCCTCGCTCAGCGCGGTGAAGGCCGCGGCCGCCGGTACCAAGCTTCCCGACGATTTTCGCGTCTCGATCACCGCCACACCGCCCGATCCCGGTGCCTATCCCATCTCCTCGTTCACCTATCTCTTGATCTATCCGGAGCTGAGCGTCGTCCCCAGCATGACCAAGGCCAAAGCGCAGGCGTTGGGCCAGTACCTCTGCTGGGCGATCAACTCCAAGGTCAAAGGTGGCGGCCAAACGATCGCGCCGACGCTGGCCTACGCCCCGCTGGCTGATGAGGTCAGCGCCAAGGTCGTCGAGGCGATCCGCAGCCGGGTCAAATTCGACGGACAGTTGGTGATCAACCCCAGCAAGCCAGGTTTCTGCTCACGGTAGGCAGCTAAAACCAATGAGCCGAACCCTCCCTCAGGCGAAGAAGGCATGGCTGCAGCGCCGTCGCTTGCCCTGGGCCGACCGGGCATTCTGGGCGACGACGGCGCTCTTCGCCTTTGGTATTCTACTCCTGGTCAGCCTGATCGTCTACCAGTTGACCGTGAGCGCCTGGCCCAGCTTGACGAAGTTCGGCCTGGGGTTCCTGAGCGGGACCACTTGGGACCCGGTGGACGCGCCGGGCCACAACCTATTTGGCGCGCTGCCCTTCATCTACGGAACGATCATCTCCGCGCTGCTGGCGCTGCTGATCGCCGTGCCGCTCAGCCTGGGCGTGGCGATCTTCCTCACCGAGCTGGCCCCCGCTTGGCTGCGCCCCCCCGTCTCGTTCGCCGTAGAGCTCTTGGCGGCCATTCCTTCGGTCGTCTACGGCTTTTGGGGGATCACTACGCTCATCCCCTGGAGCCGTGCGCACTTCGAGCCCTGGCTGGCTCACTCTCTGGGCTTCTTGCCCTTATTTCAAGATCGCGGCTCAGCGCATGATATGCTCTCGGCCGGGTTCATCCTGGCCATCATGATCCTGCCGATCATCTCCGCCGTGGCGCGCGAGATCTTGCTGGCCGTCCCCAGCACCCAGCGGGAAGCCTTGTTGGCCCTGGGGGCGACGCGCTGGGAGGTAGTGCGGCGGGTAGTCTTACCCTATAGCCGCTCCGGCCTGCTCGGCGCGGTCATTTTAGGTCTGGGTCGCGCCCTGGGCGAGACGATGGCCGTCACGATGGTGATCGGCAATAGTCCCCAGATCCTCCTTTCGCTCCTGCGGCCGGCCGATACCATCGCCAGCCGTATCGCTAATGAGTTCACCGAAGCCAACTCACCGCTGCATCTGAGCGCGCTGATCGAGCTGGGGTTGGTGCTCTTCGCTCTCACCCTGCTGGTTAACGCGCTGGCGCGCCTGCTCGTCTGGCGGGTGGCCCGCCGCCCCGAGGGGACGATGCACGTATGAAAAATGTCCTGCAGTCGAGCAGGTCCCGTTACTGGTGGCGGCGTCTTAAGAGCAGTTTTATGCTCATACTGGTGGGCGCCTCGGTGTTGGTGGCCTTGACGCCCTTGGGCCTCATCCTTTACCAGTTGGCCGCCGAGGGATTGCGCTATCTCGATTGGAATTTCTTCACCCAACTCCCTCACTCTCCCCAGTTTTGCCTGCCCGGCCAGCCCTGCACCCTGGTGCCCGCCGGCATGGCCAATGCCATCGTCGGCTCGCTGACGCTCGTGGGCCTGGCGCTGCTCTTCAGCTTGCCTTTGGGTCTGCTGGCCGGCATCTATCTGGCTGAGTTCGGCAGTAATCGCTTCGGCCAGGCGGTGCGCTTCACCGCCGACCTGCTGAACGCCGCCCCTTCGATCGTCGCGGGCGTATTCATCTATACGCTGATCGTCACCGGTCCCCTGCATTTGGGGTTTTCGGCCTATGCCGGTGGCGCAGCTCTAGGTATCCTGATGGTCGCTACCATCACCCGCTCGACGGAGGAGATGCTGCGCACGGTGCCCCACTCCCTGCGCGAAGCAGCCTTGGCTTTGGGGGTCTCTCGCTGGAAGTTGACGCTGCGCGTGGTGCTGCGCACGGCTCTGGGTGGCATCGTGACCGGTGTCATGCTGGCGGTGGCCCGGGCAGCGGGCGAGACGGCACCGCTGTTGCTCACCTCGCTCAACAACAACTTTTGGCCTCACAGCTTGAGCGATCCGACCCCTTCGCTGCCCTACTTCATCTTCTACTATGCGACCTCGCCTTTCAAACAATGGCAGCAGCAGGCCTGGGCGGCCGCGCTGGTGCTGGTGGGGATGATCTTGATCCTGAATATCATAGCCAAATTGCTCAGCCGCAAGCGATTTGCGAGGAGATGAACTATCTGCCATGATAACGGGTAGCATGACGGATATAAGACCTCAGGATCAGGAGACCCTCGTCGGTGCGGAGGCGCTGGCGACCCCGGCCATCGCGGTGCACAAGTTGAGCGCTTGGTTTGGCGCTCAGCGCATCCTTTATGACATCGAGTTGCTCGTCCCGCCGCGGCGCGTGACCGCGATCATCGGCCCCTCCGGCTGCGGCAAGACCACCTTCCTGCGCTGCCTCGACCGCATGCACGAGGTCGTACCCGGCGCGCGGGCCACGGGGCAAGTTCTGCTTCACAAGCAGGACATCTATGCGCCTGGGGTAGACCCGGTGCTCATCCGCAGGCGCATCGGGATGGTTTTCCAGAAACCGAACCCCTTTCCGACCATGTCCATCTATGACAACGTGGTCGCCGGACTCAAGCTCAACGGTGTGCGCCGACGCTCCTTGCTCGATGAGGTGGTAGAGCGGAGCCTCTGCCAGGCCGCGCTTTGGCCGGAGGTCAAGGATAAGTTGCACAAGTCCTCCGGGGTCAGTCTCTCCGGTGGGGAGCAGCAGCGGCTCTGCATCGCGCGGGCCCTGGCCTTGGAGCCGGAGGTGCTGCTGATGGACGAGCCCTGCTCGGCGCTCGACCCGACCGCCACGGCCAAGATCGAAGACTTGATCCACAAGCTCAAGCGCGATTACACGGTCGTGATCGTGACGCACAACATGCAGCAGGCGGCGCGGGTCTCCTCCCTGACCGCCTTCTTCTATCTTGGCAAGCTGGTCGAGTGCGGTCCTACGACTCAGATCTTCGAGCGTCCCCTGATGCAACAGACCGAGGATTACATCACTGGAAAGTTCGGGTGAGCTAAATAGCAACATAACTAGAAACGAGATATATTCGCTAATTACTGCTAAACACCCACCAACTCCAGCGCTTCTATGCGCGAGCGAATGGGCTTGAGTTTCTTGATCTTGAGATAAACCACCGGACGTTTATCTGCTTTCGCGTGGTGTACAGCCAGTCGTTTAGCCCACTCATTGTACTCTTTATCTCCTTCTATTAGCAGAATAATCCGAGCAGGTGAAGGCAGACGCTCGGTGATCCCAGGATGTTCGATCACGTAGCGATTGAACTCCAAGGCCAACTCCACCGCTCGTTGAGAAAACTGCCGATCGTCTAAAGGTCTCATGGATAATCTCCTCTCAAGAAGCGCTCGCGATAGATTGGCCAATTCTGTTTAATATCTTGATTACCTATGGTAAGAGCAGTGTTGAAGTCTACGTTCAGCGCCTCCTTCCTTTGCTCGCCTTTGAGATTATAACGGTCTATATGGGCAAAACCATGAGCACTATCATAGCGAATAACAGGCTTGCGCTGCACGACCAACTCTACCATAAACTCGATCACCCGCCCTAGCTCGACCATGTGTCGTACCAAAATCTCGGTGTCAGCAGCGACGGGCAGCGTATAATCCGTCTTCAACGACACCAACCTCCTCTATCACACCTTAAAGCCTATTGTAAGAATGGTTTCAGTGGCTGTCAAGACTCCCGAGTTGGTGCGCCAAGAGATCATTACCAGGGGAAAGTATGGCAGTGGCTCAAAAAAGCGGGCCCTGGCCTTGGAACCGGAAGTGCTGCTGATGGATGAACCCTGCTCGACGCTTGACCCGACCGCCACGGCTAAGATTGAGGTAACTGTTTAGCCACTTGAACCGAAGGTTGCTCAAAGGATACACTCTTCGGTGGAACGTTGCTTGGGAAAGCTGATCGAGTGTGGTCCTACGGCCCAGTCTTCGAGCGACCTCTGAGGCAATAGACCAAGGATTAAATCACTGGAAAGTTCGGGTGATCACTATGGTGCGCGAATCGTATCAGCGGCAGTTGCAAGAGTTGGTCGAGACGACTTGGCAGATGGGCCAGGAGGTGCTCGCGGGGCTGGAGATGGCGCTGCGGGCGCTGCGCGATCATGACCGCGCCCTGGCGCAGGGCATGGACCATTGGGACGACCAGGTAGATGACCTTAATCTAGAGCTGGAGAAGCGCTGCATTGACCTCTTGGCACTCCAACAACCGGTGGCAGTGGATCTGCGGCTGATCACCAGCGTCTTCAAGATCATCACCGATTTGGAGCGTGCGGCCGATCTGGCCGTCAATATCGGCGAATATTCGCTGACAGCCAACGTTTCAGTGCTGCTATCTCCGCAAGAGCTCCTGCGGTTGGGCGAGTTCGCCGGCGGAATGCTAGGGGATGGCTTGGAAGCCTTTCGGCGTACGGACCTAGCTGAGGCGCGGGCCGTGATCGAGCGCGACCGTCAGATGGACCAGATGTGTTGGGATCTGCGCCAGCGCGTGCTCAGCCAACTGATCGCTTCGGCGCGTCAGGCACACAGCTCCGAGGAGGCCAAGGGCATTGCCGACGATGTGATCCTAGCGCTGTGGACGATTCGCGATCTGGAGCGGATCTCCGATCATGCAGTCAACATCGGTGGGCGCACCGTCTATCGGGTCACCGGGAGCAAGAAGTACCTTTGAGTACTGGTCTCTAAGCTTTAGCGCACCAGACTGAGCGAGATCCCATCCCGCAAGGGAACGATGACCGTCTCCAGACGGGGGTGAGCGCAGATATACCTGTTGAACTCCTGGATCGCCCGCGTCGTCTCATCGGGCTGTTTGCTGCTGGCAACCGCCCCGCTCCAGAGGACGTTATCGGCCATCATCAGTGCCCCTGGTGAGAGCTGGGGCAGCATTGCCTCTAGAATCCCGCGATACTGGCGCTTATCGGCGTCAATGAAGAGCAGGTCATAGGGACCGGTCAACTGACGGCAGCTCTCCAAGCCATCGCCGACGATAAGCTGGGTGCGCTCCAGCAGGCCGGCCTCCTTCAAGTTCTGCCGCGCGATCTCGGCCGTCTGGGGGTTGATCTCTATGGTGGTGATCTGCGCGCGCTGCTCGCTGGTCGCCCGCCCCAGCCAGATGGTCGAATAGCCGATGGCCGTGCCGATCTCCAACAGTCGCTGGGGTCGCGCCAGCTTGGCCATCGTGTAGAGGAACCGGCCGCCGTAGGGACCGATGATTGGCACCTCGTGTGCCTTGGCATACTCTTCCAGGCGCGCCAGCAGCGGATCGCGCTCCGGCAACAGTTCTCGGAGATAGTTTTCCACCGGCTCGACAGTGATGTCGCTCATCCGGTTCAGATCTTGCCCAGCAGCGAGCGGGCGATGATCAGCCGCTGGACCTCACTGGTCCCCTCGTAGAGCTCGGTGATCTTGGCGTCGCGATAGAAGCGCTCCACCGGGTACTCCTTGATGAACCCATAGCCACCGTGGATCTGCAGCGCCTCGTTGGCCACCTCGCGGGCCACCCGTGAGGCGAAGAGCTTGGCCATCGAGGCCTCGCGCGCCGGGTTGCCCCCCTTGGCGATCTCACAGGCGGCCTTGTAGACCAGCAGCCGAGCGGCCTCGATATCGGTGGCCATGTCGGCCAGCTTGAACTGAATCGCTTGGAAGTCGGCGATCGGCTTTCCGAACTGCCGGCGCTCCTGGGCGTACTTGAGCGCCTCATCGAAGGCCCCCTGGGCGATGCCCACGGCTTGGGCGGCCACCGCCGTCCGGCCGCGGGCGAAGAAGGTCATCAGGTGATAGAAACCCATGCCCAGTTTCCCCACGATGTTCTCCTGGGGAACTTTAACGTCCTTGAAGGTCAGCTCGGCCAGGTCGGCGGCGCGGATGCCCAATTTCTTGTGCAGCGGCTCGGCGATGAAGCCCGGACTATCGGTCTCGACGATGAAGGCGGTGATCCCCCCGTGGCGCTCCGGTGGCTTGGTGTCGGTGCGGGCGAAGACGATGAGAAAATCGGCAATCGAGCCGTTGGTGATGAACATCTTGCTGCCATTCAGCACATACTGATCACCTACCAGCTCGGCACGGGTCTTCAGGCTGGCCACGTCTGAGCCGGCCTCCGGCTCGGTGATCGCGGAGCCCATGACCTGTTCGCCTTTGGCCACCGGAACCAGATATTTCTGCTTCTGCTCTTCGCTACCGAAGTCGAGCAGCATGTCGGAGCCGAAGATGCGCGCGCTGACTGCCAGGGCGATGCCGGGGTCCCCGCGGAAGAGCTCTTCGATCACGATGGCCGCGGCCAGGAAGTCCATGCCGGCCCCGCCGTACTCCTCCGGGATCGAGGGGGCGATCAGGTCCAGTTTTTTGGCTTCTTCGACGATCTCATAGGGATACTGACAGGACTCGTCGTACTCTTCGGCGACGGGGCGCATGACCTCCTTGGCGAAGCGGCGGGCGGTCTTGCGGATCAGTGTGTACTCTTCGCTCAGTGCAAAATCCATGGGTGGGGCTCCTTTCGCCTGATGGGTCCAGATTCGTTCGATTATAGACCCAGGGGACGCTGCACTTCAAATCTTGAGGGTCACTCACCAAAGGCTTGTGCCTAAGGGAGCGAGAGCAAGACTTACCGTTGAACTCAGTCGCAGCCCACCTGGACAGGCTTGTACAAGCTCCCTATCCCGCGCTTAGGCTCAGGGCGGCAGCGTTGATCGCCGTCTCGGCGATGTTGGCCCCATAGTCCTTGACCCGACCGATGGAATCGAGCACCACGGCCAGCAGTTGGGCTCTCTTGGGCTCCAAGCTGTGCAGCAGCTCGCTGAGCTTATAAAGCTGAGCTTCAATATTTGGCCCTGAGTCCAGCGCGCTGTGAGCCAAGGGCGCGCTGCGCGCCGCCAGCGCATCCATGGCCTGCTGCACCAGCATAGAAGCGTTTTCTCCCGTCTCCTTCAGTTGATCACCGACCGTGGTTGGGATAGGAGCAGCGAGTTGTTCGGTGATCTGGGCGATCTTGACCGCGTGATCGGCGATGCGCTCCAGTTGGGCCGCGGCGGTATAAGCATCGAAGAGCTGCACCCGCTCCAGACCGCTCTGTTCGGCTATCAGGATATCCTGCAAGGCGATATGCGCCTGGCGCGAGAGCGAGAGATAGAGCCGATCAGCTTCGATGTCGCGCGCCACCACGTCATGGGCCGTGTCGCGATCTCCGCTGCCTAACGCGCGCAAGCCGTCCTGGAACATGGCCCTGGTGTTCTGCAGGAGTTTGGCCAAGCTGCCCTCGACCGAGAGCTTGGCGGGGTCCAGCAGATACTGCACGGTAACTGCCTTAGATGATTCTTCTACGATCTCCATGCCCATCAGGCGGCCCTGCACCGTCTCGCGCACCGTCTGACGCTGCGCGGCACTGATCGGCGCGCCGCGGGCCTCGATGAGTTCGAAGCCTCTGATGTAAATCGCTATCAGCTCGCGCACCAAGATCTCGCCAGATTTATCCTCAAGGTCGAGTAGGGCCCGCCGAGGCAAGCGCTCCTTCTGAGGCTGGAGCACCAGTAGGTCCGGGGGTTGAGCGATGATCCGCAAGGGCGACCCCGACTGCAAGCCAACTTGGCGCGCCCATTTCTTGGGCAGGGTGATCATGAAGGTCGCCCCTCCGGTAATTTGCACCTTACGTATCTCCATAGCTCAGCCTCCAGATATAGATTCGCCGACGTATTTTAGTTATAAGCAGGGTGGCCGGGCAAATCAACTGCGGAGCAGATCGGTTGGGGCAAAGAGCCTACTTACCTTGAGCGGGGAATGTCATAGCACTATATCCAGCTCGCAGGAGAGCCCCACTCAGGTGCTACTCTAAGGCAGGGATTTTTCTCCTTGAGAGGAACTCGCTGCCACACCACCGGCCACGCTCAGACGAGCGTGGGGACGATTGCTCGGTTTGGGATTCACCACTATCTGCACATCACGTCCTAGCGTGGTTAAGAATCGAATCAGACGCTCCAGGGAGAATCCGGCAAGATTGCCGTTCAGGAGAGCAGAGATTTTTGGTTGGGTGGTCCCTAACAGCCGAGCTGTCTTCGCTTGGTTCAGATGACGACACCTGACAATTGCTGCAATCTGGCGGGCCAACTCTGCTTTAGCTAATATCTCCTCTGATTCGGGCAATTCAAGATCATGGAAGACATTGCCACTGCTAACGGTATATTGTTTCATTGTGTTCTGCATGGTTAGCCCCTCTCAAAACGTTGTGCGTGTGTCTCACGAGCCTGCGCGTAACGCTCGCCAATTAACTCGAGATCGTGCTTTGGAGTCTCGCTTCCTCTCTTGGCCTTTTTCCGGAACGCATGGAGAACGTAAACAATATCGTTCAGTCGGACGGTGTAGACAGTGCGGTAGCTATTCCGGTCGAAATTTTCCACAACTTCGAGGACTCTTGCACCATGAAAGCCCTTCAAAGGCTTTGCCTTAGGGTGTTTATCACCCATCTGTGCCAGGTAGAGCGCGAACCCCATAGTTTGTCGCACCTCTAGTGGAAACTCTCTCAGGTCTTGCAGCGAAGAACCCACCCACAACCCACCCACTTGACCTGGCCAGCCTGCGGGTAGTAAAGTACGCCTGATGGTCAAACGCAAGAAGCAGAGCAGACCGGCAAATCAACCGCACACCGCAAAACTCGCACCTCTGAGGTTCAAACGCTCTCAGTTGTGGCTCGGTGCGGCAGGGCTGGCCGTAGTGCTGTTGGCCTTGGCCGGCTGGTTGATCTTTCAAGCCGTGGCCGGGCCGCGAGCCCGCGCCTTGCGCGAGGCCGCCCCCGTGGTGAGCCGCTTCAGCCAAGACCTCCAGGCATCCATCGGCCAGATTCAGATCGCTCTGGAACAGTTGCACCTGGCCCAACAAGATGAAAACCTGCAGTTGCTTAAGGACCACCTCCACCGGTTTCTCAACGTGCTCGAGGGCCAAGGAAAAAGCGATTTCGACCCCCAAGCCGGCAACCCCGGCGACGGCACCGGCATCCTGAACTATCTGGAAGAGATGCTGGCCCTCCTGAGCGATGCCCGCTTCCAACGGGCCACCGCTGCCCTAGGGCCGAAGCTCGTCGCCAAGCATAAGCAGCTCGCCAATGCCGTGGAGACCGCCCGCGCCGACTCCCTGGGAGCCCAGTTGCACGTCAAAGGGGCATTGAAGGCCAAGACGTTGCAGTCAGCCCAAGAAAACATCAAGAAGGCCATCGGCTGGCTTAGCTCGGCGATCAACGATGATCCGGCCAGTAACGATCCCAACTTGCAGGCGTTGCGCTTCGCCCAAGCTCGGCTGAGTGAGCTCAAGCGTGCCATGCGCTAGCAGCGACGCAGTCTAGAGCTGAACGACAGTGTCACCCCAGAGCCCTTCAAGATCGTAGAAGCACCTAGTTGCCGGGGCGAAGATATGAATCATGATCTCCCCATAGTCGAGCACGATCCAATCGCCCGACTCCTGGCCTTCCTGCTGGAACAGTTGCTCCGGAGAGCCCTCAATGATCCGCTCGGCGATCGCCCGCAGTTGCTTGACGCTGCCCCCTTCGGTGATGACAAAGTAGTCTACCCCCAGGGAGAACTCCCGCATGTCCAGCACCACCGTATGCTCACCGCGCTTCTCCGTGATCAGCGCTATAAGCTGCTGCAAGCGCTCCCGGTCACTTTCCAAGTGAGAATCCCTTGCCTAAGATCAGCAACAGATCGGCCTCGTTGAGGTCTACCGCCCGGTTATTGGGTGGGACCTTCGTCGTCCGGAGCATCTGAGCGATTTGCTTCAAGCGGTCTCCTTTGCCAGCCGCTTCCATCAGTTGCTGGAACTTTCCGGGGGTGACCAACCGCACCGAGGGGGGCAGGGCCGTGGCCACCAGTTGCGCCTTGCGCCGGTCCCCCTTGAGATCGATGAGATAGCTCTCGGCATAGTCAAAGGGCTTCGCATTCCAGGTGGCGACGATGGTGAAGCTTTGTGCCTGGAGCTGCTCGCTCACCTGGCGGGCTAGCAGTGGCGTCTTGTTGCCGTTGAGCACGATCAGCTTCACATCACTGTTGCTGAGCACCGAGATCCCCTGGAAGAACTCGCTGACCAACGCCTCCGTCTCCAGCGGATCGGCGATGAAGTAGCTAATCTGCTGCTTGCCGACCTGGCTGAGCACCGTGCGTCCCGGCAGGGTGCGCATCTTGAGCTGATCGGCAGCGAGAGTTTGCAGCCGCTGGGCCAGATGATAGAGATCGGCCGGCGAGAGATCCGTCCGCAACTGCTCTCCGACCAGCCGGGCCAACTCTTTGAGCTGCGCCAAGCTTTGCGGTCGTTTCATCTGCTGGGTCACCGCCTGGATGAAGCCCTGTTGGCGGCTGATGCGGCCCAAATCCTCACCTTGAGCGTCCCGATAACGCACGTAGTCCAGCGCACTTTGGCCCTTGAGCTGCTGCGTGCCGGCCGGCAGGTTGATATGCAGGTTTTGCTTGGAGTCATCGTACTTAAACGGTCGGTCCAGAGTCAGAGTCACCCCGTCCGGCATCAAGAGGTCCATCAGTTTGACGAAGCCCTGATAGCCCAGCACCAGATAACCACTAAAGTGCAGAGATAGAAAATCAGAGAGCACCCGTTCGCTGAGCTTTGGCCCCCCTTGGGCGTAGGCCGCGTTGATCTTGTGCTCACTGCCATCGGGAAAGCGCACTTTCAGATCACGGGGCACTGAGAGCAGTTTGAGCGGTTGCCCTGCTTGACCGAGATGAACGATGAAAATGGTGTCGCTACGCCGCGGGGCACCCGGCCCGGTATCGTCAATGCCCAAAACCAGAATGTTCTCCTTCGGGCTGAGCGAGCCACTGCGACCCTGATACCACCAAAAGGTCGCCAACGCCCCCAGGACTACCAAAGCAAAAATGACCAGTAAGAACAGCCGATTGCGCAATTTCACCCTCTCACCTGCGTACTTAGGCTGGTCTAGTATGGATCGTGGCCCGCCGGCTGTCAAGTTTTTCACTCAGTGGTCGGAGGGGAAACCGGAGCATGCCCCGGCGGTATATGTGTAATGTGACGTAGGTTACGCTCGGAAGGCGCTTTCAGGCCCCCGGCGAGCGCACCTGGCATCTCCGAAAGACCAAAGCGTATGCTATAATACAGCTTGACACTTATGCCAAGACTATCGTCAGTAGGAAAGGAGGTCATGATGGAAGACCAGAGAGATAAGCTAGCTGGCCAGCGCTTCCCGAAGAGCACGCTTCAGGGGATCGCTCAGGCGTTCAAGCTGGAACAGGTTCGCGATAAATACCGCCAGATCCGCTTCGAAGCCTATTTGGAGATGGCCCTGGAAGATCCGCGGCTGGTGCGCAATGCCTATCAGCAGCTCTATGACATGATCCTCAGCTACGGCACTACGGTTTACAAGCAAGGGGGCAAAGAGTGCATCCGTTACGGCATCTTCGACGACCCCTTCGGCCAGGGACGCGACGCGATCTATGGCATAGACGAGGCGCTCAAGGGGTTGATGGACCTGCTGGATGCCGCGGCCAAGGGGCTGGGCCCGGAGCGGCGCATCATCCTGCTCCACGGCCCGGTGGCCACCGCCAAATCCACCATCGGACGTCTCTTCCGCCGCGGCCTGGAGGCCTATAGCCGCTCTGACAACGGCCGGCTCTATACCTTCGAGTGGGAGGTCAGTGAGCTAGAAGATGAGCCGATACCCCTCGTGCCTTGCCCCATCTTCGAGCAACCGCTCAGGCTCATCCCCCCGGACAAGCGCGGCGAGCTGGTCGCCCGGTTGAACCAGGTCTTCCAGGAAGACCATCAGGCACCCTACCAGTTAGACGTCGAGGGCGATCTCTGCCCCAAGTGCCGCTATTACTTCAATCGCTACATGCAGATCCACGATGACGACCTGGAAGCGGTGCTCCAGCATGTGCGGGTGCGGCGGCTGATCCTCAGCGAGCAGGAACGCCGCGGCATCGCCACCTTCGAGCCCAAGGACCGCAAGAACCAGGATGAGGAGGAGCTGACCGGTGGCATGAACTGGCGGCTGATCCAAGTTTATGGCTCCGATTCGGACCCGCGCGCCTTCAATTATGACGGCGAGCTCTGCGTGGCCAATCGGGGCATCTTCGACGGCGAAGAGCTGCTCAAGCTCCAGGAAGAGTTCCTCTATGACTTCCTGCACGCCACCCAAGAGCACGTGATCAAACCCAAGAAGAACCCCCGCATCGACATCGACGCCGTCATCTTGGGCCGCACCAACGATCCGGAGTACAAGCGGGTGCGCTCCAACGATCGCATGGAGGCATTCAACGACCGCACGCGCAAGGTGGACATCCCTTATGTGCTGCGCGTCGCCGATGAAGAGAAGATTTATCAGAAATTCTTCCAAGGGGCGCGGATCACCGGCAAGCATATCGCCCCCCACACGCTGGAGATGGCCTCACTCTGGGCGATTCTCACCCGTCTGGAAGAACCGGGCGGCGACCTGACCCTGCTGCAAAAGGCCAAGCTCTACAACGACGAATCGATCCCCAAGCGCAACGTGGACCTGCAAAAGCTGAAAGAAGAGGCGCAGGAAGAGGGCTTCCGCGGCGTCTCCCCACGCTACGTGGTGGACATGATCTCCAAGGCCCTGGTCAACGACAGCGAAGGCTGTGTCAACCCCTATCGGGTGCTGACCATGCTGGAGGACAACCTGCGGGATCACGCGGCCATCGCCACCAGCGCCATCGACGAGTACAAAGAATATTTGGAGATGGTCCGCGACGAGCTGGCCCGGGTCTCGCAGGAGGAGGTCCGGCGGGTGATCAGCCATGACCCCGAAGAGCTGCGCGAGGTGGGCCAGAAGTATCTCGATCACCTGATGGCCTATCTCAACGATGAGAAGGTAGAAGATCGCTATACCGGCGAGGAGAAGGAAGCGGACGAGGAGTTCATGCGCGCGGTGGAAAAACAGATCGGCATCGCCGAAGCTCAGAAGGACGACTTTCGCCAGGAGATCGCCAACTGGATCTCGGAGCGGGCGCGCAAGGGCGAGCCGTTCAACGCCGAGGACAACGACCGGCTGCGCCGGGCGCTGGAGAAGAAGCTCTGGGAGGACAAGAAGCACAACATCAACTTCTCGGCGATGGTCTCGGATAAGTCCACCGACCCGGAGCACAAGAAGCGCAAGATCGAGTGGATCGAACAGCTCAAGAGCGAGTTTGGCTACTGCGACGTCTGCGCGGAGAACGTCATTGACCACGCCGGCGCCGAGGTGGCCCGCGAGGAGTTGGCCGGGCGTAAGAACTAGGAGTGAGCTGCCATGCGCAAGCGCATCCGCAAGGACCTGGAACGCTACAAGCGGATCGTGCGCGGCGAGATCCGCAAGAACCTGAAAGAGCTGATCGAGAGTGGGGAGATCGTGGGCCAAAAGGGCCACGACATCGTCAAGATCCCCCTCAAATCGATCCGCATCCCCGAATTTCGCTATGGTCGGCGCGAGCAGGGCGGAGTCGGCGCCGGCCCCGGCGAGGTCGGCCAGCCGATTCAGGTGGATAAGCGGGGCGACGGGCCACCTCGGCCCGGTCAGGGCTCGGGGGGGCACGTTCCTGAAGTAGAGATAGAGTTGCAGGAGCTGGCCGAGATACTGGGTGAAGAGTTGCAGTTGCCCCGGATTCAGCCCAAGGGGCTGAGGCGCACCTCCAGGAGCGGCGAAGAGTATCAGGACATCTCCCTGGTGGGCCCGGAGACGCTGCTGCGCAAGCGACAGGCCTTTCGCGCCGCGCTGCTGCGCCAGTTGCTGCTCGAAGAAGGCGACGGTCGGCCACGGGGTAGGCAGCCTCGCATCGTCAGCCCCATCAGGGAGGACAAGCGCTATCTCTACGCCGAGCCGCAGTCCCGGCCGGAGGCCGCGGCGGTGATAGTATTTATGCGCGACGCCTCCGGCTCGATGACCGGGGAGAAGACGGAGATCATCCGCCAGGAGAACTACTGGATAGACCTGTGGCTGCGCACCAACTATCAGCAGCTAGAGCGGGTCTATATCCTGCACGACTATGAGGCCCAGGAGGTGAGCGAGGAGCAGTTCTACAGTTTGAGCACCGGCGGAGGGACGCGCATCTCGGCGGCCTATCAGCTCTGTGACAAGATCCTGGAGCACCGGTTCCCCGTCGCCGACTGGAATATCTATCCGATCCACTTCTCCGACGGCGAGAACTGGATCGGTGACACTGAGAACAACTGCGTGCCTCTGCTAAAAGAAAATCTATTGCCCAAGTGTAATATCTTCTGCTATGGCCAAGTGACCTTGGGGCGCCGCTCGCCGGGGATGCACCTGGTCAAACTGCAAGAGCTATTGGCTGAGGACGACCGCCTGATCACCTCGATCATCGCCGAGCGGGAAGATATCTTGACTTCGATCAAAGAGTTCTTGGGGAAGGGCCGGTGAGCGCCACCATGTTCATCGATGTCAAAGCTTTAGAGCGGCTCCGGCGCGAGGCGCGTCGGGCGGCCCTGGGGGCAGGCCTCGACCCTTGGGAAGTGATCTTCGGCGTGGTGGGCTATGACGATATCAACGCCTTCTCGGCCTATGATGGTTTCCCCGAGCGCTTCCCCCACTGGCAGTTTGGCATGGCCTATGACTATCATCGCAAGCACTCGGCCTATGCCGGCTGGTGGACCTATGAGCTGGTGCTCAACACCCGCCCGGCGATCGCCTTCCTGCGCGAGAGCAACTCGCCGCTGGAGCACAAGGCGGTGATGGTGCACGTCTATGGCCATGTGGATTTTTTCAAGCACAATCGCTGGTTCAGCAAGACCCCCAAGAACATGATTCAGGTGATGCGCAATCACGCCGAGCGCATCGAAGCCCACATGGACGAGCAGGGCCGCGAGCGGGTGGAGCAGTTCATTGACCGCTATCTCTCGATCCAATATAACATCGATCCGCTGGCACCCTTCATCAAGCGGCGCTGGCACGCCCGACCGGCTCCGGCAGATCAGGCGGAGGAGGAGGTGCCTCACCTGCATGTCAAGCGCGACTATATGGAGCGCTTCGTCAATCCTCCCCGTTGGCTGGAGAGCCAGCGGGCCAAGAGCGCGGCGCGGCGCGAGGAGCGGGGGCGCCTGCGCGACGAGAGCGAACTGGAGCGGCCGCAGCAGGATCTGCTCTGGTTCCTGATCCAGTACGGCCGACTGGAGAACTGGCAAGCTGATATATTAGCCATGCTGCGCGAAGAGTCCTATTATTTCGTCCCACAGATTCAAACTAAAGTAATGAACGAGGGTTGGGCCAGCCTTTTTCAAGCGAAACTGATGGCTGAGCTGGCCGGTCCCAACGAGTTTTTGGACCATGCCGAGATGCTCAGCCTGGTGCTGGGCGGGGGCGGTATGAACCCCTATGCGCTGGGCAAACACATCTGGGAGGATATCAAGGAGCGCTGGGATAAGGGTCGCTTCGGCCGCGACTGGGAGCTGTGTCGTGACCGGGAGGCCCGCAAGCACTGGGATACCCACGCCGGCTTGGGCCAGGAGAAGCTCTTTGAGGTGCGACGAAATTATAACGATCTGACCTTCATCTCAGAATTCTTCACCGAAGAACTCTTCGAGAAGCTCAATCTCTTTGCTTATGAGTACATCCCGGATACCGGCGCGTATCATATTACTTCGCGCGACTTCGAGGACGTCAAGCGCAAACTGCTCCTCAAATACACCCATCTGGGCCGCCCGGTGATCCAGGTGGCCGGTGGCAACTACGACAACAAGGGCGAGCTGCTCCTGCTGCACCAATGGAACGGCATCGGACTTGAGTGGGGTCAGACCAAACAGGTATTGAAGCATATCTACGCCATGTGGGGTAGACCGGTCAACCTGAAGACGATCATCCGTCGCAAGAGCAAGGGTCCCGATCAGTCGCGCAACCGGATTCATCCCGAGCGGCCGCTCACCGCGGTGCTGGAGGAGCAAGGGGTGCTGCTGCGCTACGATGGCGAGCGCTTCCGCGAGCTGGCCCTCAGCCCGGAAGAGGTAGCCGACATCCGCACCGATGACGTGAATTATAATACTATTCCTCAAGAATGGATAGGCTAAGAGAAGTTAGGGCAAGGGCACCATGCTGATCGTCAACATCGGTCAGTTGGCCACACCGAGTGGAGCGGGGCCGGTCGGCGGCGACGCCATGGGGGAGTTGCTTATCCAAGACGAGGCCTACTTGCGGATCATCCATGGCCAAGTGGTCAGCAGCGGCCCGATGCGCGATCTGGCCCACACGCGCGAGCCAAGCTTCGATGCGCAGCGGGGCCTGGTCATTCCCGGCCTGGTGGACCCTCATACCCATGCCCTCTTCGCCGGCAGCCGCGAAGACGAGTATCTGAAGCGCTGCCTGGGCCAGCCCTATGGACAGGGCATCTTGACCACGGTGCAGGCGGTGCGCGCCGCCTCCGAAGAGCAGTTAGAAGAGAACGGTCGGCGTTTTCTGCTGGAGATGCTGCGCAGCGGCAGCACCACCGTGGAGGTCAAGAGCGGCTACGGTCTGGACACCCCCACCGAGCTCAAGATGCTGCGGGTATTGCGCCGGCTGGATCACGAGCTTCCCCTGGAGATCGTGCCCACTTTTCTGGGGGCGCACGCGCTGCCCCCGGAGCGCAGCAAATCCGAATATATCGCCGAGCTGATCGAGCGGATGATCCCGCGGGTCAAGCGGGGGCGGCTGGCCGAGTTCTGCGATGTCTTCTGCGAAGAGGGCTTCTTCAGCCTGCGGGAGAGCCGCAAGATCCTGCGCGCCGCTCAGGGCGCCGGCCTGCGCCTCAAAATCCACGCCGATGAGCTCAAGGCCTCAGGAGGAGCCGCTTTGGCCGCCGAGTTGGGCGCCCAAAGCGCCGATCACCTGTTGAAGATTTCCTCCAGGGGGATGAGTCGGATGAAGCAGGCCGGGGTCATCCCGGTGCTGCTGCCCGGCACCGCCTTTTCGCTCAAGGCCGAGTACGCGCCCGCCCGGGCCATGATCGAGTTGGGTCTGCCGGTCGCGCTGGGCTCGGACTTCAACCCCGGCACTTGCCTGCTGCACTCGATGCTCTTCATCATGGGACTGGCCGTGTTGCAGATGGGGCTGAGCGCTGCCGAGGCCCTCACCGCCGCCACGCTCAACGCCGCCGCGGCGCTGGGGCGCGCCGACCGCCTGGGCAGCCTGGAGCCGGGCAAACAGGCCGACCTGCTCATCCTCGATCTGGATAATTATCGTCAGATTCCCTATCTGATGGGCCATGATCTGGTGCGCTCCGTCTTCAAGAAGGGCCGGCTGGTCTACGAGAGGCCGCCACTGGACCGTCCCGGTCGCTCTTAATCCAGAACCGATGCTACGAATAGCCGCCTACGCCAAGATCAATCTGGGCCTGCGGGTGCTGGGCCGACGCGCCGACGGCTATCACCAGATCGAGACGCGCTTTCAAAGCGTTACCTTGGCCGATGAGCTGCGGCTAGCACCGGCTCCTGAAGGCTTGCGGGTGCAGATGAGTCCGTCCGGAGGGGTCTTAGAGCGTGATAATCTGGTCTATCGCGCGGCTCGGCTCCTGCGGGCGCAGGCGGGGCGGCACTTGGGGGCGCGAATCAGCATCCGCAAGCGGATTCCATTTGCAGCCGGCCTGGGGGGTGGCAGCAGCGATGCGGCCGCGGCCCTGGTGGCTCTGAACGCCATGTGGCAGCTAAAGCTGAGCCCGGCCCGGTTGCAGGAGCTGGCCGGCCAATTGGGCTCAGATCTGCCCTTCTTCCTGAGCGGTGGGCTCTGCCGAGGGAGCGGGCGGGGTGAGCAGTTGGAAAAGTTACCCTCGGCTTACGCGGGCAGCCAGATCGTGCTCTTCAAACCGGACTGCCACCTCAGCGCGGCAGAGGTCTATGCGGAGTTTGACCGGCTGCCACGAGCGCCCTCGCCTCAATCGGCCGGCCCCTGCGCCAACGAGCTGAGCGCCGCGGCGCGCCGGCTCTGCCCGCAACTTGAAGAGTATCGGAGCTTTCTGGCCCAGCAGCGGGTCGGCTGCGCCGGGCTGAGCGGCAGTGGTCCCAGTTGCTACGCCATTTTAGCTACACTGGCCGAGGCGCAGGCCTTCGCCCACTTGGTTCGGCAACGGCTGGGCGGCTGGGTCCGACTGGTGGAAGCCAGCCCAACCGGTTACCGTTGGATCAGGGGACCGGAGCTCAGAAATAGAAGTGAAACCCGATCCCACCGGCAATCCAGCGGAAGTCATAGAAATTCTGCAAATTAAGCGCGAAGCCATAGTCTATCACCGGCATCACCCGCTCGATGGGCCAATCGCTGATCTCGATCTCGCCGAGCAGGGCGACGAACGGCCGGGTCAGTTGTAGCCCCTGGGTCTGGGAGAGTTGTAAGGTGAGCGCCGGCCCGCCGGTGAGATAGAAATTGGCGCGGGGGTTATCGCTGACCTTCAGTAGCAGCCGCGCCGAAAGATGCAGATCTAGGCGATTCGGTCCCGAGGGCGCCTCCCGCTGCGGGGGGAGTTGTTTTTGGTTGGAGCTTGGCGGCGGCATGCTGGGATAATCGGTCACCGGGATGGGAGCCAGATTGAGCTCCAGGCCGAGCCTGCTGCTGAACCAGTAGCGCAGGCTGACCCCCAGGAAGGGGAAGTTGGCGTTAATGCCCATTCCCCACAGCTTGCCCGCCTGCGTCTGGCTGTCAGGGAGCTGCGGCCCAGCCGCTGAGGCGTACTCTCCAGAGTAGTTCCAAGCTAGCTTGGCGCTGAGCACCAGGCTGCCCGGCCCGGCCGCCTCCTCGGCGAAGCCGGGATACCCCCAAGTTATACCGATGATGATCGCTAAAGCAATGAGAACCCCCACTTTGCGAAAGCTGCTGAGCATTGAGATCTACCCCTTTCAGTCGGTTGTTAGCCCGGTCGCCATCATAAGCTATCGGCAGTGGTAAAACCAAATTGGCTGACCGGCTGGTCCTATTGTCTCGTATAAAACTGGCCCCATACCTGCGGCTGGGCTCGCTGCCGGAGCAACCTGGCAGCGTAAGCACGATTGTAGCTGGCCCTGCTCCCTGATAGGATTACGAGTATTTTTTTGATGAGGCAATTCGGGATATTGACTTTCAGGTCTCATTGATGTATTATAAAAATTACACTGAGTTGAGGTGAGCGTAATAGGCGGAAGAGTTATCCGCCTAACAGGGCAAAGACACGGCTTAGACGGAAAGATGTCCATATAGCAGGCAGAACGGTTGTTTAGGTGGAGAGCTTTCTGTCTAAGGTGGCAGAGCGGAGACTAGGCGGAAGAATGTCCGTCTAGTTATGGTTGGGTTTCATTGCATGACAAGCAATCTGAAATGGATTATGTCACTTGAGAGAGCAGCATTAGAAGCAAGAAATGACGCTCGTGAAATAGGATGGCAGATTCTATGGCAAAGCAGATCGTAGCACGCCAACAAGGAGACGATTACCAGGCCCGTTGGTTCTGGCTGCAGGCGTGTGCGCTTCTCGACAACTTCTCCAAGGTTGAACGAGTGGTTCATGAGGATGGTGAGCTGAAGTCTTTCGACGATGTCGCCGTGTACTATCGCCACGGACATACAGATGAGAAGGGGATACCGCTTGATGCCGTTTTCTATCAGGTGAAATTCCATGTCACGTCGGCTGGAGCACTGACAGCGGAATCCCTGTGCGATCCGACTTTCATTGGCGCAACAACTTGTTCTCTACTCCAACGCATGAAGAACGCCCATGACCATTGCTGTGCCGATCGGATAAACCATCGCCTCGTTCTTTACACCCCTTGGTCGATCCACCCGGATGATCAACTTGCGGAAATTCATTCTTTAAGTGACGGAAGCATCAGGTGGGACACGCTCGCAACAGGCGGGGAGCGCTCTAAGTTGGGAAAACTTAGAAAGCGATGGAGAGGGCATCTCGATCTTCACAGTGATGACGAATTGCGTCAGGTTCTCGCCAATGTGCGCATTAAACGAGGCCCTACACTCGATGATCTTGCGCGGACCCTAAACTGTCGCCTCGAAGCTAAGGGCCTCAAGCCTGTCGAAGAGAACAGCCTGGTCCACCCCTATGATGACCTGACAAGGAAGATGTTGGGGGCCAACATGAACGAGCTGACAGCCAAATCACTGCTCGAAATATGTGACCGAGAAGGGCTTCTTGCCAGAACTCCAACCAGACCAGAAAACCTCACATCTTTGGGAATCAGGAGTTTTCTCCGATGGGCTGAAGATCTGCAGAACCAGACTCAGTCCCTGATCTGTCTATCGCATCATTTCTCGGGACATGAGATCAAGAACCGCGACGATTGGAATACTGAGATTCCCAATTCCCTCGCGAGTTTTGTTCGACAGCACATCGTAC
>CAJXGD010000037.1 GCA_913053845.1 uncultured bacterium
GCCGGCGGAGTTCGAGCAGTCGCTGGTTTAACCAGCACCAGCTTAACTGGCTGTCCCAAATCAGGGGTTCACTCCAGGTGAGAACTTAAGCTACACCCCGGGCGAAGCGGGCAAACCGCAGGCTTGAGCGTGAGCATGGTGCAAAGATTAGCCTAACGCTCAATCTCATCTGTCGAGCGATTCTTGCATAGAGTACTCTAACGAAGAGTCGTCTTGCAAACCCACCAACGGACATTCATCACCACGCGCTTAACACGCTTACATCTAGCGCTTCCGACATGCCAGAGAGAGTTTCCAAATCCCTGATTGAAACCAATATGAAGCCCCCGATGCTATAAGCTACAATCTGGGCATGAAGCGCATTCTGGTCGCTATGAGCGGCGGCGTGGACAGCACCGTGGCCGCCTGGCTCTTGAAAAACCAGGGCTATGAGGTAATTGGAGCCACACTCAACCTCTGGTCTTATGACCAGGGTCGCCTGGAGCCCTACAACGAATGCTGCTCGCTGGAGGTGCGCCTGGTCGCCCGCCAGTTGGGCATCGAGCATCACTTCGTTGACGCCGGCCTGGACTTTGAGCGTGAGGTGGTGCAGCCCTTCATCGCCGCTTATCTGGCCGGCCGCACCCCTAGCCCCTGCGCTCGCTGCAACCGACTGGTCCGCTTCCCCCAGCTCTTGGAAGTCGCCCAGCGCTTGGGCTGCGAGAAGCTGGCCACCGGCCATCACGCCCGCTTGCGGCGCTTGGCTGACGGTAGCTTGGCCCTCCTCAAGGGGTGCGATCGCTGGAAAGACCAATCGTATTTTCTCTCTGGACTTCGTCCGGAGCAACTGGGCCGGCTGCTCTTCCCCGTGGGAGAGCTGGAAAAAGCCCAGGTGCGGGAGCTGGCCCGGTCGCAGCGGCTTATCTCGGCGCGCAAGCCGGAGAGCCAGGATCTCTGCTTTATTCCCGGCGGGGATTATCATCACTTCCTGCAAGCTCAGGCGGCCGAGGGCTTGATCTCGCCGGGGGAGATCGTGGATAGCTCAGGACGGGTGCTGGGTCAACACCAGGGCCTGCCATATTATACCATTGGCCAGCGCCGCGGCCTGGGAATCAGCGCGGCGGAAAAGCTCTACGTGCTGGCGCTCGATGTTCTTAATAACCGGCTGATCGTCGGCCCGGAAGCTGAGCTCTACTCCGAGGGCTTGCAGGCCGAAGAGCTCAACCTGCTGGTGGAACTGCCACGAGAGAGGGAGATCGAGGTCGAGATCAAGACCCGCTATCGCAGCCCGGCCGTCCCGGCGCAGCTCCGGCTGAGCGCTGCCGGCAGCCAAGCTAGGCTACGCTTCCGGCAGCCACAGCGGGCGGTGACCCCCGGTCAGGTGGTTGCCTTCTATTGGGGTGAGCGGCTGCTGGGAGGTGGCCTGATCAGCCGTGCCCTCCGGTTCTCCGGCCCTCAGCGCGCGGTGATGGACCCTTTCATCCCCTTGTCCCGATAGGTCGGGTCGTACATCTCGTAGCGCCTGAAGGCGATCAGGTCCACGAAGGCCACCTGGGTGACTCCCGGCTTTAAGAAGGGCAGGTTGACGATGTCCTTGTTCAAGACCGGGTCATGGAGCACGAACTGGTGGATGTTCTTTCCCCCGTTGACGATGGTCAGCTTGACCCGACCGTGATTGATGCTGACCCGATTGGGGCTCATGGCGTACTCGGTGAGGCGAATGGTCACTGCTCCCTGGACCTGCTGTCTGATGATATTTTGGTGCGAGCCCCCGCCGCCAAACAAGAAGAAGGCCGCCACCGCGGCGGCCAACACGACTACAGCAATGATGATC
Source organism: uncultured bacterium (assembly GCA_913053845.1). Classification (GTDB taxonomy): domain Bacteria; phylum Bipolaricaulota; class Bipolaricaulia; order RBG-16-55-9; family DRJF01; genus DRJF01. Next base: position 1,814 of record CAJXGD010000037.1, read on the forward strand.
AATCGGCTCATACGCGTTAATCCCCCTGTGAAATGATCTTCAATCTCTAGGTTAGTCTCAAAGCCGGCCCAGCATTGCCGGTCTTGCCTAGAGCCTGGCCCGCTTCAAGCTGGAGGCCATGATAACCCACCTATCAGTCAGGGTCAAGCTAAGCTGTCCCCCGCTCATTGGACGCTTGCACCCCCTGCCGACCGGTGGTTATACTGCGCCTCCCTGGAGGGATGGCCGAGTGGACGATGGCGGCGGTCTTGAAAACCGTTACCCGCAAGGGTCGGGGGTTCGAATCCCTCTCCCTCCGCCCCTCGCCCCATCTAGGGCGTGTTTGCAAAGTGGGAGGGAGTGGCTAGACTACCAAGCATGACCGGTCAATTGCACGCGTTGTTGGGCACAGCGTGCTTTACATGAGTCCCGTTAGTTGCGCGCTGACCTGCCACAGTCGTTGCTGTGCAACCTCATCGCGCGACGGCTTCGATGAGTCAACCTCATTATGGTGTTCATCAAACTGCTTTCCACTGATTCCTTCCAGCTCTGGAGCGGTTGCCAGATAGGTATAGGTCTTGCTCATATCTTCCGGCGTAATGCTGAAACGCATTTTGAGTCTATAGAGGGACAAGAGAATCCTGGGTACGTTGCCCAAGCGCCCGATGTCAACGGCCACAGCGGGAACACGGATGCAATTGGCCGTGACTCCGGTTCCTTGAAGTTTCTGGGCCAACGTGTAAGTGAACATGACCTGTGCCAGTTTGGAATGGTAGTAGGCGTGGGATGGGCTGTACCGTTTTCGTTTGGTCTGGTTCAAGTCATCAAACTCAATCGCCAGTCGAGGGTGGGCGACGAGACCTTTCGAGGCGACATTGAGAATCCGCGCAGGTGTGCTAGTCTTAAGGATATCCAGAAGCAAGTTGGTCATTAGGAAAGGACCAAGGTGATTGGTGGCGAAGATAAGCTCGACACCTTCTTCGGTGAGGGTTGGCTCTTTCAAAGACAGATCGAAATTGGCGGCGTTGTTGATGAGGATATGCAGGCGTTGGTATTTGACCTTGAATGCTTCCACGAAATGGCGTATGGATTGCTGTGAAGACAGGTCGGTCAGCATCAGATCGACCGCACTATTACCGCTTTTGGCGATTACTTCTTCTTGGCTGCTTTTCCCGCGTGACGGATCACGGCAAACCATCACGACGGTTAGCCCCATCCGGGCAAGACTCAAAGCTGTTGCCTTGCCGATGCCAGCATTGGCGCCGGTGACGATGCATATCTTCTCGGACAGGGATGTCGAACTTTGCATATTTGATCTCCGTTGTTCGCTTCAGTCGCCAATGTGAAGCATGCGTGGCCTGCCCCCTGGCTTGCCCCCAATCATCGGACCACTGCTGATGTTAGGCCTAATAGGCTGCCAGGATGATCTGGGCCTCCCTGCGGTGCTGGAACTGCTCTAAGTTCAAACATTCATCCTGTAAGCTTGGCAAAGCCAACGTTACATTACCACTATCAAAAGTGCGTAGGTTACTACGTTGGACTTAACACCTCCAAGCGCTGTTGGGCTATCCACAGGCTACGTTGCTGCTTGAATCAGCTATTTGCTCCCGCTTTTCAGGGGCTTGAAGACTGCTTCGCGTTCCTCTTGGCCGAAATATCGTTGACAAGCCTCAGGCCCTCGGCTATAATGTGCCAGTTCGCCTAGCAGCAAAGGAGGCCAAATGCGTGATTGTAGTGCCGTAACAGCAGAACTGGCCACAAGTTGTCTCTTGACCCTGACCCTCGTTCTCCCCTCTTTCGAGCTCCTCAAATCGTACTCCCTGCCTAAATGCGTTCGGCGACGAAGCCGATAAGCATTCTTTCAGCCAAACTCCAACTGCCGTAAGGCACAAGACGTTTACCGAATAAGAGATCGCTTTAGCTAAGAAAGGACGTGAGTTTTCATGTCGTCCACTACGATGGTTTCTTCGTCATATATGCCAAGCGCTGAAGATAGCTTCGACAAGATCCTCTTGCTCTATTCCGGAGGTCTGGACACCTCCTGCATGATCAAATGGCTCCAGGAGCAGTATGGAGCCGAGGTGATCACCCTTACCCTCGACTTGGGCCAAGGGGGGATCGAAGCCGCCCGGGAGAAGGCGCTCCAGTTGGGGGTGCGAGAGGCATACGTCCAGGACGCGCGGCAGGAGTTCGCCCAAAATTACCTGGCCCAGGAGATCCAGGCCAACGGGCTCTATCAGGATCGCTATCCGCTGGCCACCGCCTTGGCTCGCCCGCTGATGAGCCAATATGCCGTGGAGATCGCCCAGGAGGCCGGAGCGGACGCCATCGCCCACGGCTGCACCGGCAAGGGCAACGATCAGGTTCGTTTTGAGGTCTCCATCGCCGCGCTGGCCCCGCAGATCAAGGTACTGGCCCCCGTGCGCGACTGGCAGTTAAGCCGCGAGGGCGAGGTGGCCTACGCCAAGGCGCACGGCATTCCGGTCCAGGCAGGCTCCCCCTACTCCATAGATGCCAATCTCTGGGGACGGAGCATCGAGTGCGGCATGCTAGAAGACCCGGCCCAGCAGCCTCCGGCAGAGATCTATGAACTGGTCACCTCGCCGGAGCGGGCACCTGACCAGCCGGAATATCTGGAAATCCAGTTCGAGGCCGGCCTGCCGGTAGCTCTAAATCAAACGTCTATGGGTTTAGTTGAGTTGATCGAAACGTTGAACAGGCTCGCCGGCGGCCACGGCGTGGGGGCGATCGACATGACCGAGGACCGCATCGTGGGGCTCAAATCCCGTGAGATTTACGAATGCCCGGCCGCAGTGACCTTGCTCAGTGCCCACCAGGAACTGGAGCGCTTCTGCTGCACCATCCACGAGAACGAGTTCAAACCGCTGGTGGACCGCAAGTGGGCCGAGCTGGTTTATAAAGGCCTATGGCACGACCCGCTGCGCGACGATCTGGGAGCCTATATCGGCCGGGTCAACCGTAAGGTCAATGGGAAAGTGCGCCTCAAGCTCTATAAAGGCAGCGTCTCCATCGTCGGTCGCCAGTCCGAGAACGCCCTCTATGACCATCAATTGGCTACCTATGACGAAGGCCAGAGCTTCGATCAGAGCGCCTCGGCCGGCTTCATCCAGATCTGGGGCCTGCCCACCCGGGTGGCCCAGCAGAAGATGCTGCAATCGCTGAGCAGCGCCCCGCAAGCTATAGGGTCATGAAGCTCTGGGAAAGCGCCGAGAGCTCGCTGGACCGGCGGGCCGAGCGGTTCACCGCCGCCGCTGATCTTCAGCTCGACCGGGCACTGGTGCGCTATGACATCCTGGGTTCGCTGGCCCACGTGCTGATGCTAAAAGCTGTCGGCCTGCTCACCCCGGAAGAGTGCTCTCAGTTGGAGGGAGCGCTGAGCGAGCTGCTCCAGACTGGCCTAAGCTTCTCCGCCGGGGATGAGGACGTGCATACGGCTGTCGAGAACGCCTTAACCCGCAAGCTGGGCCCGCTGGGCGAGAAGCTGCACACCGGCCGCTCGCGCAACGACCAGGTGCTGGTTGATACCCGGCTCTACAGCAAAGATGCGCTGCTCGAGATCATCACCCGGCTGCTGAGCCTGGCCCGGCAGTTTGAGGCCTTTGCCCGGCGCCACGAGCGGGTGCTGATGCCCGGCTACACCCATACCCGGCGGGCGATGCCCTCCTCGGTCGGCCTGTGGGCGGCCTCCTATGCCGAAGCGCTGCTCGATCATCTGCAGATCATAGAGGCTGCTTATCGGCTGAGCGATCAAAGCCCACTGGGGGCAGCGGCCGGCTATGGGGTCCCGCTGCCGTTGGACCGGGAGCTGACCGCCAAGCTACTGGGTTTTCGACGGGTCCAGCGCAACGCGCTCTGGGCGATCAGTAGTCGCGGGGTGATCGAGTTCACCGTGGTGGCGGCACTCTCGGCGCTGATGATCAGCTTGAGCCGCTTGGCCGAGGACCTGATCTGGTTTTCGAGCGCAGAGTTCGGCTTCTTCGTCCTGCCTCAAGACTTTCTCACCGGTAGCAGCTTGATGCCCCAGAAGCGCAATCCCGACGTGGCAGAGCTGGTCCGGGGCCGCAGCGCCGAGGTGCTGGCGCGACTGGTGCAGCTAGCTCTCACCGTGAAAAACCTGCCCTGCGGCTATCACCGGGACAGCCAGGAGACCAAGGGCGCGCTGATGAGCGCGTTGACAACTAGCGAAGAGGTGCTGGCTGCGCTCGGTCCGCTGATCGAGGGTTTGCAGGTCAACGAAGAGCGGCTGAAGCAAGCCTTGAGCCCGCAGATCTTCGCCACCGACGAGCTCTGCGCGCAGGTCAAGCGGGGCGTGCCCTTCCGCCAGGCATATCGCCAGGTTCACCAGAATCTGGGCGAGCTGCAGCGCAAGGAGCCTGAAGAGGTTCTGCGGGCCCGCACCGCCCTGGGCTCGCCGGGCAACTTAGGTCTGGGGGAGCTTCAACAGACGCTGGATGAGGAGATGCGCAAGTGGAACGAGGAGCGCGAACGGTTCGATAGGACGCTGGAAAAGCTCTGGAAACAACACCGGGGATTAAAATCCCCACGATAGGAGGTGAACGTCCATGATCGCCTGTCCTGAATGCGGATCGAAGCTGACGATTGCAGATGACGTAGTACAGAACGAGATCGTCGAGTGTGAGAGTTGCGGGGTGGAGCTGGAGGTCACCAATCTGACCCCCCTGCAGGTGGAGTTGGCGCCCGAGGAACAAGAAGACTGGGGAGAATAGCCTGTAATGAACGGAACGAAACTGCGCTTGGGTCTGCTCTTCTCCCGGCTGCGGCCGGAGGAGAAGCTGCTCATCCGGACGGCCCGGCAGCACCCGGAGATCGAGCTGACGCTGCTCAACAGCCGCGAGCTCATCTTGAGTCCGGCCACGAAGCCGGAGCTGGACCTGCTGCTCGACCGGGAGATCTCCCAATCGAGGGCGCTCTGCACCCTGCGGCTGTTGCAGCACTCAGGTGTCGTCTGCGTCAATCGCTATGAGGTGGTGCGCATCTGCGGCGACAAGCTCTTCACCTCCAAGGCACTGCGCGACGCCGGGGTGCCCACCCCAGAGGTCAAAATAGCGTTCAATCCGGAGAGCGCGCGGGCGGCGATTGAAGAGCTGGGTTATCCGGTGGTGCTCAAGCCGGTGGACGGCTCCTGGGGCCGGCTGATGGCAAAAATCGAGAATCGCACCGCCGCCGAGGCAATCTTGGAACACAAGTCTCATCTGAGTTCCTACTATCACTCGATCTTCTATCTGCAAAAGTATCTCGAGAAGCCCGGCCGCGACATCCGGGCCTTCGTCATCGGTGCGGAGGTGGTAGGCGCGACCTATCGCATGGCGGACCATTGGATCACCAATGCGGCACAGGGTGGGCGTGCCGCACGCTGCCCGCTCACGCCCCAACTGGAAGCGCTCTGCCTCCAAGCGGCTCGGGCGGTGGGCGGCGGGGCGCTGGCCATTGACCTGATGGAGACGCCGGAGGGCTACACCGTCCACGAGATCAACTGCGCGATGGAGTTCAAAGAGAGCTTCAAAGTGCTGGGGGCGATCCTGCCGACCAGGCTGATCGACTACTGCATCGAGCAGGCGCGCAGCCCGGCGACAACACCAACAGCAACAGAGGTGGTTTAGATGTCAATCCGACTGGGAGTGCTCTTCGGGCGCATCCGCCTAGAGGAGAAGCTATTGATCGCAGAGGCCCTGCGGCGCGGTCTGGAAGTGATCCAGATAGACAGTCGCCGGTTGGTGCTGGACCTGTCCGGAGATTATCAGTTTGAGGTGCTCTTGGAGCGGGAGATCTCCCACTCGCGCGCCCTCTATGCCCTCAATCTCCTGCAGAACTCCGGCGTACAGACGATAAACTCCTACGAAGTCGCGCTGGTCTGCGGCGACAAGGTGGCGACCTCCAAGGCGCTTTGGGACGCCGGAGTGCCCACTCCGGAAATCAAAGTGGCCTTCACACCCCAGAGCGCTCTTGCTGCCATCGAAGAGCTGGGCTATCCGGTGGTGCTCAAGCCGGTGACCGGTTCTTGGGGGCGGCTGATGGCCAAGATCAACGACCGCGACGCGGCCGAGGCGATCCTGGAGCATCGCACCCAGCTAGGCTCCTACTATCACTCGATCTTCTATCTGCAAAAGTATCTTGAAAAACCCGGTCGCGACATCCGGGCCTTCGTCGCAGGCGATGAGACGATCGGCGCCATCTACCGCAGCTCGGCCCATTGGATCACCAACACCGCCCGAGGCGGGCAGGCCAGCAACTGCCCGGTGACCCCGGAGCTCAATGATCTTTGCCTGCGGGCGGCCCGCGCGGTGGGCGGCGGCCTGCTGGCCATAGACCTGATGGAGAGCCCCGAGGGGCTCACCGTGCACGAGGTTAATTATACCCCGGAGTTTCGCCACAGCGTTGACATCACCGGGGTCAACATTCCGGCCCGCATGATTGACTACGTGATCCAAGTGGCCCGGGGAGCGGCTCTGCCGGCGGCATCATGAAGCGATATCGCGTGGCGATCGCGGGGGGCTCCGGCTACGCCGGGGGTGAGCTGCTGCGGCTGCTGCTCAGGCATCCCGGCGTGCAGTTGGTGGCCATCAGCTCGCGCAGCCAGGCCGGTCGCTCGGTCTATAAAATTCATCCCAACCTGCGGGGTGCCACGGAGCTCAAGTTCAGCCGCCCGGAGGAGCTGGAGCCGGTTGAGCTGCTTTTCACCGCTCTGCCCCACGGTCGGGTGATGAGACAGATAGAGTTCTTCATGTCGCGCGCGGAGCGGATCGTTGATCTGAGCGCCGACTTTCGCCTGAAAGACCCGCGCGATTATCCCAGCTATTATGGCTATGAGCATCGTCGTCCGGAGTTATTGAAAGAGTTCGTCTACGGACTGCCGGAGCTGCACCGCGAAGAGATCAAGGGTGCTCATCTGGTAGCCGTGCCCGGCTGCACGGCGGCGGCGGCCATCACCCCGCTCAAGCCCTTGACCGAGCAGTTCGGAGTAAAGCTGGTGGTGGTTGACGCCAAGGTGGGCTCCTCGGCCGCCGGCGCGGCGGCTAGCCCGGCGGGTCATCACCCGGAGCGGGCCGGGGTGGTGCGCAGCTTCAAGCCGACCGGTCATCGCCATCTGGCCGAGATGAAGCAGGAGCTCGATCCGCATGATCGGATCTCGCTCAACTTCTCGCCCCATGCAGTGGAGATGGTACGCGGTATCTTGAGCACCTCGCATGTCTTCTTGGAGGACGACTACGATGAGCGGACGATCTGGCAATGTTATCTGGAGGCCTATGGCCAGGAGCCCTTCGTCAGACTGGTCAAGGAGAGAACGGGGCTCTATCGCTATCCGGAGCCCAAACTGCTCCTGGGGACCAACTTCTGCGACATCGGCTTTGAAAGAGACGCGCGGACGGGCCGGCTGGTGGTGATCTCGGCCCTGGACAACTTGACCAAGGGCGCGGCGGGCCAGGCGGTGCAATGCATGAACCTCATGCTGGGCTTGGATGAGCGTCTGGGACTGAACGAATGGGGATTTCACCCGGTCTAGCATAAGGAGGAGGACAACCGTGTTTGTGGTCAAAGTGGGCGGCGGTGCGGGCATAGATTACGAGGTTTTTCTCAATGACCTGGTCCGACATCGCGACTATCTGCTGGTGCATGGCGGCTCGCACGAGCTGAACATGCTCTCGACCCGGCTGGGGGTGCCGCCGGTCTTCGTGACCTCGGTCTCCGGCTTCACCAGCCGTTTCACAGATCGCCGCACCTTGGAGATTTTCAATATGGTCTACGCCGGCAAGCAGAACAAGCTGCTGGTGGAAAAACTGCAAGCGCTGGGGGTCAACGCCATAGGGCTGTCCGGCCTCGATGGCCGGTTGCTGGAGGGCCGGCGCAAGCGGGCGCTCAAGATCAGGCGCGGCGACAAAAAAGTGGTGCTGCGCGGGGACTATAGCGGCACGATCGAGCAGGTCAACGCCGATTTGCTCAGGTTGCTGCTGAATCACGGCTATACGCCGGTGATCTGCCCTCCGGCGATCAGCCATGAGGGCGTCGCTATTAACGTGGACGGCGACCGCTGCGCGGCGCAAATCGCCGTCGCCCTGCAGGCCGAGACGCTGCTGCTGCTCTCCAATGTGCCCGGCCTGCTGCGCGACCTGGACGATGAGACCAGCTTGATCCGGGAGATCCCGCGCGCCGAGCTGGATCGGTTCATGGAAGAAGTTGCCCAGGGGCGCATGAAAAAGAAGCTCCTGGGGGCCAAAGAAGCCCTGGACGGCAACGTAGCACGGGTGATCATCGGCGATGCGCGCGGCCCTGCTCCGGTGACAGGTGCGCTCTGCTCTGGGACCGGAACGGTGATCGAGCGATGATAAATCAACAGGAGACGCAGATGAGCTCGGCCGAAGAGTTGATAGATATCGAGACGGCGCATGGCAGCGGTGCCTACCGGCCCAGGCCCTTGGTCATGGTGCGCGGGGCGGGCACGAGGCTCTGGGACATCGAGGGCCGCGAATACCTGGACTGCGCCACCGGCATCGGGGTGGCGGCGCTGGGCCATGCCCACCCGGTGCTGGTTCAGGCGATCGCCGAGCAGGCCGGTCGGCTGATCACCTGTGCGGCGGGCTATTATTATAACGACCTGCGGGCCCGCTTTCTGGCCAAACTGACCGAGATCACGCCCCCAGGTTTGACGCGCGTTTTCCTCAGCAATTCCGGTGCGGAAGCGGTTGAAGCGGCCATGAAACTGGCACGAGTCTGTACGGGGCGTCCCGGCATCGTGGCCGCACGGGGCGGCTTTCATGGGCGGACGCTGGGTGCCCTGAGCGCCACCTGGAAAGCACCCTATCGCCGGCCCTTCGAGCCGCTGGTGCCCGGCTTTAGCCATGTTCCCTTCGGCGATCCCGAAGCGCTTACCGAGGCGATCACCGACCGGACGGCGGCAGTGCTGCTGGAGCCTGTGCAAGGGGAGGCCGGAATCTATCCCGCACCTGCCGGTTATCTGGCCGAGGCGCGCAGATTATGCAACCAGCACGACGCCCTGTTGATCTTCGATGAGGTGCAAAGCGGCCTGGGGCGCAGCGGCAAGTGGTTCGCCTGCGAGCATTACGGTGTGATTCCCGATGTCTTATGTCTGGCCAAGGCCCTTGGTGGAGGCGTGCCCTTGGGAGCTACGGTCTTTCGCCGGGAGCTGAGCTTTGAGAAGGGTCAGCATGGCAGCACCTTCGGCGGCAACCCCCTGGCCTGCCGCGCCGGGCTGACGGTGATCGAGCAGATCGCAGAAAATAATCTGCTGGACAATGTCACACAGGTAGGCAATTATTTCTTGCATGGCTTGCAAGCGCTGGCCAAGACGCATCCCGAGAAAGTTCGCGAGGCGCGCGGGCTGGGGCTGATGCTGGCCTTGCAACTGAGAGGTCGGGCCGCGCCGCTGCTGCAGGGCCTACAGGAGCGCGGCATATTGGCCCTCTCCGCCGGACCGACCACGCTGCGTTTTCTGCCGCCGCTGATCTTCACTCAGGCCGAAGCCGAGCGGGTGCTGAGCGCCCTAGCGGAGGTGCTGGCATGACTCTGGTGGAGAAGCTGGTGCGCGCGGCCAGCCCTTCAGGCCGAGAGCGGGAGGCTGCCCAACTGCTGGTGAGCGAGTTGGCAGACCGCGGCTTCGAGGCGCAGCTCGACCCGGCGGGCAACGCGGTGGGGATGATCGGTCAAGGGGGTCGGCAGATATATCTGGTCGGCCATCTGGACACCGTCTCCGGCCAGATTCCCGTGCGCTTAGAGAATGAAACGCTCTACGGTCGGGGCTCGGTGGACGCCAAAGGAGCGCTCGCCGCCTTCGTCGAGGCCGCCGCTGCGTTTGAAAACTCATCTGCGCTCAAGATCACCGTGATCGGTTGCGTGGGCGAAGAGGCCAGCTCGCCGGGGGCGCGCTATCTGCTGGCCAATCATAAGATTCCTGATTACGTTATCATCGGCGAGCCCAGCGGTTGGGAGGCGATCACCCTGGGCTATAAGGGTTCGCTCTCGCTGGAGTATGCCTTGGAACGGCCCAGGCACCATCGAGGTATGGCCCAGCCCACGCCGGCTGAAGAGGTCGTCTCATTCTATCGGGCGCTCTGCGCGGCTACGCCCGAGCTGGGTACGGGTTTTGGCAGCATCTCAATCCGCCTGACCGACCTGAATACCGGCTCTGCGGGCAGCCATGAGTCGGTCAGTATGAAATTAAATATACGCACTCCGCCAGGCTTCAACTCGGACGGATTCAAGATGATCGCAGAACGACTCCATGGAGAAGCGAAAATGAGCTGGAGCGAGTTCACCCCGGCGGTGCTGGCGGCGAAGCGAGGGCCATTGGTGGCCGCCTTTCTCGGCGCGATCCGCGCACCTGGCGGGCGTCCCTGCTTCAAGTACAAGACGGGCACCTCGGACATGAACCTGCTAGCCGCCTGGGGTCGGCCCATCCTGACCTACGGGCCAGGGGACTCCTCGCTGGATCATACTCCTGAAGAGCATCTGGAGCTGGCCGAATACCGGCAGGCCATCGCCGTCCTGCGGGGCGCGTTGGGTCGCCTGGAGGAGATAGAGCCATGAACGTTGAACTCTTGGACACCACCTTGCGCGAGGGCGAGCAGACCCCCAACGTCTCGTTCACCCTGGAGCAGAAGCTGGAGATCGCCCGGCTGCTCGATGAGTTCGGCGTCGAGTTCATCGAGCTGGGTCACCCGGCGGTCTCACCGGATGTACACCAGGCGGTCGAAGGCCTGGTCCGCTTGGAGACCCGGGCCCAGAAGCTGGTGCACGCCCGCGCCCTCCCGGCCGATATTAAAGAAACCGCCCGGTTGGGAGTTCCTTGGGTGGGGATCTTCTTCGGCACCTCAGCGCTCAGCTTGGCGCACAAGTTCCACATCGACCGGACCGAGGCGCTGCGTCGCATCAGGGACGCGGTGTGCTGCGCTAAAGATCTAGATCTGAAAGTGCGCTTTACCGCCGAAGACGCCACCCGCACCGAGCGGGACTTTCTGCTGGAGGTCGCCGGGGTGGCCCAAGAGGCCGGCGCCGATCGCTTCAGCATTCCGGATACGGTGGGCACGATGAGCCCGCGCGTTTTCGGCGAGCTGGTCCACCAGGTGAGCGCCGAGCTGGCAATCCCGCTGCACGTCCACTGTCACAATGACTACGGCCTGGCAGCGGCGAACGCCCTAGCCGGCTTGGAAGCGGGCGCTCGTCTGGCCGACGTCACCATCAACGGCCTGGGTGAGCGCAGCGGGATCACCGCGCTAGCCGAGCTGGCTCTGGCGCTCAAGATGCTCTATCAAGTGGAAAATCCTTGGAAGCTGGAGCTACTGCCTCGGCTCTCCCGGTTGGTCGAGCGCACCTCCGGCGTGCTGCTCTCCGAAAACCGGCCCATCGTGGGCCTCTACGCCTTCACGCACAAGGCGGGACTGCACACGCGGGCGGTGCTGCAAGACCCGCGCACCTACGAGGCCTTCCCCCCGGAACTGGTCCGGCGCCAGCGCCAGATCACCCTGTCCAAGTACACCGGCCGCGCGGCGGTGCGGGCACGCCTGGCGGAGATGGGCATCGAGGCTCAAACCGACCAACTGGACCAGATCGTGACCGAGATCAAGAGCCGGCCGCAGAAGCGTCATTTCTCCGATGTGGATCTGCTGGAGATCGCCGACGATGTTCTGGGGTTGGAGCTGCGTGCCCGTGTGCCGCTACAGGTGGAGGCCATCGTGCATCTGGCACTTTCCAGCGCGCTCTACACCACGCGGGTCACCCGCCGGCTGATCGGCTTGGCTCAGGTGAAAGAAGTTTACGAGATCACCGGCGATGAGGATGTAGTAGCCCACGTGGTCGCCGGCTCCATCGCCGACCTCAATGACTTTATCGAGGAGCTGCGCGTCTCCGATGGGGTGGAGCGCACCTCCACGCGACTGATCCTGAAAGGATACGCTAAAGATGAGAGCTCAAACGCTGTCTGAGAAGATCTTCTCCCGCAAATTGGGCCAGCAGGTGCGGGCCGGCCAGACCGTCTTGGCCGAGGTGGACTGGATCCTCTCCCATGACACTACCACACCGCTGGCCATCCAGTCGTATGAAAAGCTAAAGCAGGCCGACTTCCACGCGGAGAAGGTTATCTTGGTCTTCGACCATATCGTGCCCGCCCCGCACCCGCAGGGCGCCGCGCTGCACCGGCGTATTTTCAAATTTGCCCAAGAGCAAGGGATTAGTCATCTGCACTATGGAGAGGGCATCTGCCATCAGCTCCTGGCGGAGTTGGGCTATGTGACTCCAGGAGCGCTGATCATCGGCGCGGACAGCCATACCTGCACCGCCGGGGCCTTCGGGGCCTTCGCCACCGGGATGGGCTCGACCGACATCGCCGTCGCCTGGGCGACCGGCCAGAGCTGGTTCCGGGTCCCGGAGACGATCCGGGTCGAGGTGCGGGGCGCTTTGCCCGCTTATCTCGGTCCGAAGGACCTGATATTGCAGATCGTCAAGCAAGTAGGCACGACCGGTGCGGCTTACCGGGCGCTGGAGTTCGGCGGGCCGACGATAGACGCCTTTGATATGCCCCAACGGATGACTCTGTGCAACTTGGCCATCGAGATGGGCGGCAAGGCCGGACTGATCGCCGCCGATCGGGCGACGCTGGACTACTTGCGACCGCGGGTGAGCGCAGGGATGTATGGCCAGACGCCCCTACAGTCATTGTATCCCGACCCGGGCGCCCACTATGAGCAGGTGCTCGGCGTGGATGCCACGGCGCTGGTCCCGCAGGTGGCCCTGCCGCATGGCCTGGAAGAAACCGTTGACGTGGACCAGGTGGCCGGGCTCAAGCTCGATCAAGTCTTCATCGGCACCTGCACCAACGGGCGCTTCGAGGATTTTCAGATGGCAGCCCAGATATTAGCCAGCCATACCGTGGCGCCGAACTTGCGCCTCATCTGCACGCCGGCCTCGCGTGAGGTCTATCTGCAAATGATCAAGAGTGGCGTGGCCGAGACGCTGCTGCGGGCAGGTGCGCTGTTGACCAACCCCGGCTGCGGACCCTGCCTGGGCCGCCATCAGGGCGTGCTGGCCGAGGGTGAACGGTGTCTCTCCACGATGAACCGCAATTTTCGTGGGCGCATGGGCTCGCCGCAGGCCGAGATCTATCTGGCTGGCCCGGCGGTGGCGGCAGCCTCGGCTATCAAGGGGGTCATCAGCGACCCCCGGGAGGTCTAAACATGGGACGTGCTTGGCTTTTCGGCTCCAACGTGAACACGGACGTGATCACGCCGGGGCGTTATAATCTGACCACCGATCCGGCGGAGATGGCCCGGTTTTGTTTTTGCGAGGTGCGACCGGAGTTCCCTAAGCAGGTTAAGCCGGGGGACTTCATCGTGGCCGGAGAGCATTTTGGCTCCGGCTCCAGCCGCGAGAGCGCCCCGCTGGCGATCCAGGCCTGCGGGATCTGTGCGGTAATAGCCCCTTCCTTCGCCCGCATCTTCTATCGCAACGCGATCAACGTGGGCTTGGCCCTCTGCTTGACCCCTACCCAGGGCATCCAAGACGGCGACGAGTTGGAATGGAATAAAGAACGAGGCTTGATCGTCAATCTGACCCAAGGCATTGAGTTTCCGATCGAAAAGCTGCCCGATTTTGTGCTGGCGATCCGCCGAGCGGGGGGAATCATCGCCTATCTCAATCAACACGGAAGCCGCTTGCCGGAGATCAAGTGATGGCTCAACAGAGCGAGCTCCCGCTCATCACCCTGATCGCTGGTGACGGCATCGGTCCGGAGGTGATCCAAGCGGCGCGGCAGGTGCTGACGGCCGTCGGCTTTCGGGCGCGTTATCAGGAGCTTGAGGCGGGCTATGGCTGTTTCGAGCGCTGCGGCAGGCCACTGCCCCCAGAGACCCTGGAGGCCGCGCGTCGGGCCGATGCGGTGCTCTTCGGTGCGGTGACCACGCCGGCCGAGCTGCCTGATTATCCTTCGGTGATCCTCACCCTGAGGCGCGAGCTGGGGCTCTATGCCAATCTGCGTCCCTTTCGCACTGTGCCTGGTCTGGGTCGCTATGGCGATGAAGAGATTGATCTATTGATCGTGCGCGAGAACACGGAAGGTCTCTATCTACAAATCGGCTGGCGCGAGGAGGATCGGGCCTATAATCTGTTGCGGCGCAGCGAGCCGGCCTCTCGGCGTATTTTACACTTGGCCTTTCGGGAGGCGACCCGGCGCCGCGGGCGCTTGACCATCGCCCACAAGGCCAATGTGATCAAGCCGGCCGACCTGCTCTGGATCGAGATCGCCAGAGAGGTGGCGCGGGATTATCAGGTTGACTGGTCACTGGAGATCGTCGATGCGCTCTGCATGAAGCTGGTGCGCGATCCGGGCCGGTTCGACCTGATCGTCGCGCCGAATTTCTATGGGGATTTCCTTTCCGATCTACTGGCGGGAGTCGTCGGCAGCTTGGGCATTTGTCCCAGTGCGAATTTAGGCGCGAAGCACGCGCTCTTTGAGCCGGTTCACGGCTCGGCGCCGGATATCGCCGGTCAGGGTAGTGCCAACCCCATCGGCGCGATCCTCTCCGGAGCGTTAATGCTGGATCATCTGGGCCAGAGCCAAAAGGCGCAGATGATCCGGCGCGCGGTGGATCGGGCGCTGCAAGGTCCGATCAAAACGCCCGACTTGGGAGGCCAGGCGGGGACCAGGGAGCTGACCGAGGCCGTGATCGCGGCGCTGCACGGCGAGGGAGGGCAAGGTTAATGGCACTGCTGGCCTTGGAAGACGGCACGGTCTTTACCGGTGAGCCGTTCGGCGCCCGGGGGACGGTCGAAGGCGAAGTCGTCTTCAACACCGGCCTGACCGGCTACGTGGAGGTGCTCACCGATCCCTCTTATCGGAGTCAGATTGTGGCCATGACCAACCCCCACATCGGCAACTATGGCGTCACCTACGAGGATCTGGAATCTGCCAGGCCCCAGGTCGCCGGCTTCATCGTCCGCGAGGCCTCCCGGATCTATTCGAACTGGCGCGCGACCTCTTCCCTGGAGAAGTACCTCGAGGCACACGGCATCGTGGGGATCACCGAAGTGGATACCCGCGCGCTCACCCGCCACATTCGCTCCGCTGGGGCGATGCGGGGGGCTCTCAGCAGTGAGGAGGCCTATCCGGAGGAGCTCATCCGCTGCGCTCGTCGGGCCCCTGCGATCTCCTCCCAGGAGCTGGTCGCCCAGGTCAGCTGCCCTGAGCCTCACGTCTGGAGCGATCTGCCCGATTTGCCTCCCAGCGATGGCGCGGAGAGATTTAACGTGGTGGCGCTCGACTTTGGCATCAAGCGGGGCATCTTGCGCCACTTAGAGACGCGCCGCTGCCGGGTCACCGTCGTGCCCGCCCTTACCCCCGCCCGGCGGATCCTGGAGCTGAGGCCCGAAGGGATCTTCCTCTCGAACGGCCCCGGAGACCCTCGGCAGGTCACTCAGGCCCTCCCGATCATTCAGCGCCTGATCGAGACCAACATCCCCCTCTTCGGCATCTGCTTGGGGCACCAGCTGCTGGGGCTGGCCTGCGGCGCTCGTGCCTATAAGCTAAAATTCGGCCATCGGGGGGTCAACCAGCCGGTGCAATATCTTGCCTCGGGACGGGTGGAGATCACCACCCACAACCACGGCTACGCCCTGGATGATCTTCCCCCGGAGCTGGAGGTCACCCATATCAATTTGAACGATGGGACGATCGAGGGTCTGCAAGATAGGGAGCGGCCAATCTTCAGTGTGCAGTACCATCCGGAGGCCGCGCCGGGGCCGCACGACTCCGGCTACCTCTTCGATCGCTTTGTGGCGCTGATGAGGAGATCAATTGCCCAAACGCACCGATATTAAGAAGATCCTGGTCATCGGCTCCGGACCGATCGTGATCGGCCAGGCCGGGGAGTTCGATTATTCGGGCACCCAGGCCTGCCGCGCCCTACTTGCCGAGGGCTACCAAGTTATTCTGGTCAACAACAATCCCGCTACGATCATGACCGACCCGGAGCTGGCCACACGGGTCTACATGGAGCCACTCGTGCCGGAGGTGCTGGAGCAGATCATCGGGCGCGAGCGGCCCGACGCCATCTTGCCCACAGTCGGCGGCCAGACGGCGATTAACCTGGCGATCGCCCTGGCGGAGAGGGGCGTCTTGGCAAGATATGGTGCCCCCCTCATTGGGGCGAATGAGCAAGCGCTCCGGCTGGCTGAGGATCGGCTGCGCTTTCAGACCGCTATGCGAGGTGCCGGGGTTCCCACACTGCAGGGTGAGCTGGCCGACAGCCTAGAGCAGGCCGAGCGCATTCTGGAACACTTGGGGCTGCCCATCATCGTGCGCCCTTCTTTCACGCTGGGCGGCCAGGGAGGTGGAATTGCGACCGATGAAGCAACGGCCAAAGCCATCATCGCCTATGGCCTGGAAGAGAGCCCGGTCCATCAGGTGCTCCTGGAGGAGTCGGTGGCCGGCTGGAAGGAGTTTGAGCTGGAGGTCATGCGCGACGGGGCGGACAACGTGGTGATCATCTGCTCGATTGAGAACTTCGATCCCATGGGGGTTCATACCGGAGACTCGATCACCGTGGCTCCGGCTCAGACGCTGACCGATCGGGAGTACCAGCGGATGCGCGACCTAGCCATCCGGGTGATCCGCACGGTGGGGGTGGAGACCGGTGGTGCGAACATCCAGTTTGCCGTCCATCCTCGCACCGGGCACCTGGTGGTGATCGAGATGAACCCCCGGGTCTCGCGCAGCTCGGCCCTGGCCTCCAAGGCCACCGGTTTCCCCATCGCTAAGATCGCCGCCAAGCTGGCGGTGGGCTACCGACTCGATGAGCTGCCCAACGAGATCACCGGGACGACGCGGGCCAGCTTCGAGCCAACTATTGATTATTGTGTAGTAAAGATCCCCCGCTTCGCCTTCGAAAAATTTCCGGCCGCTTCTTCCGAACTCACCCCGGAGATGAAGTCGGTAGGGGAGGTGATGGCCATCGGGCGTACCTTCAAAGAGGCCCTGCAAAAGGCAATCCGTTCGCTAGAGATCGGGAAACCGGGTCTCGTCGCTCCCGATGAGGGCCGGTGGACTCTCTCGGACGCGGTGCTGACTGCCCAACTGGCTCCCCAACCGGGCCGGATCTTGAAGCTCTATGGAGCGCTGCTGCATGGGGTTTCGGTCCGGCAGCTCTCCCAAGCAACCGGGATCGATCCTTGGTTCCTGGGGCAGCTCCAAGAGATCGCCGAGCTCGAAGGGGAGCTGCGCGGCCAGACGCTCGACTTGGTCTCGAAAGCTCTGCTGCGGCGGGCCAAGCGTTATGGCTTCTCCGATGAGCAGTTGGCGGCGATTTGGGGCGAAAGTGAAGAGAGCGTTCGCGGCAAGCGCCAGGAGCTTTCCCTTTTGCCCGTATATAAGACGGTCGATACCTGCGCGGCGGAGTTCGAGTCCCAGACGCCTTATCTCTATTCGACCTATGAGCCCTATGACGAATCGAGTCCTTCCGCTCATCCCAAGGTGATCATCTTAGGCGGGGGGCCCTACCGCATCGGTCAGGGCATCGAATTCGACTACTGCTGCTGCCATGCGGCCTATGCCCTGAAGGAGCTGGGCTATGAGACGATCATGGTCAACTGCAACCCCGAGACGGTCTCCACCGACTACGATACGGCGGACCGGCTCTACTTTGAGCCGGTCACCGAGGAGGAGGTACTGCGCATTCTCGCCGTAGAAAAGCCCCAAGGTGTCATCGTGCAATATGGGGGACAGACGCCCTTGAACCTCGCCGGGGCGCTCCAAGAGGCCGGGGCACCGATCTGGGGCACCAGTCCGGAGCAGATCGATCTGGCCGAGGACCGGGGGTGCTTCGAGGCCCTGCTCCAAGAGCTAGATATCCCGCGGCCCCAGGGCCGGAGCGTCTTCTCTCTGCCTGAAGCGCTCCTCGCGGCCCGTGAGCTGGGCTGGCCCGTGCTGGTGCGGCCCTCGTATGTGCTGGGCGGCCGGGCGATGGAGATCGCCAGGGATGAAAAGGCCCTGATGCGGTATATGAGCGAGGCCGTGCGGGTCTCACCGCGCCATCCGGTGCTGATCGACCGGTACCTCCAGGGGGCGATCGAGGTGGACGTGGACGCGGTGGCTGACGGGCGCGAATGCACCATCGCCGGGATAATGCAGCACATCGAGCTGGCGGGCGTTCACTCCGGTGACAGCTGCTGCGTCCTGCCATCCTACTCGCTTGGCAGAGAGGCGCTCGATACGATTCGGCACTACACCCGGCAACTGGCACAGCGCCTGGGGGTCATCGGGCTGATGAACGTGCAGTATGCCGTGCAAGAGGGCCGGGTCTATGTGCTGGAGGTTAATCCCCGCGCCTCGCGCACGGTGCCGTTCGTGAGCAAGGCCACCGGGGTCCCTTGGGCGAAGGTCGGAGCTTGGGTCATGGCGGGGGTCGGCCTGGGGGAACTGGGTGTGACCGGAGAGCCTAAGATAGAGGGCTTCGCCGTCAAGGCGCCGGTCTTCCCCTTCGAGCGCTTGGGGGTTGATCCGGTCCTGGGGCCGGAGATGAAGAGCACCGGTGAGGTGATGGGGCTGGGAGAGAGCTTAGGTGAGGCCTTCGCCAAGACCCAGATGAACATGAAGACACGCCTGCCCTTGTCCGGGAGCGTCCTCTTGAGCGTGAATCGCTCGGAGAGGGCGAAGCTTATCCCGATCGCCGCTCGCTTGCATGAGCTGGGGTTTCACATGTTGGCCACTCCGGCTACCGCGGCCTTCCTAGAATCGGAGCGACTTCCGCTGGAGGTCGTCGAGCCGGGGGAAGGGCATCCCAACTTGCTCGATCGCCTCCAAGCCGGAGGGGTGGACTGGGTCATCAGCACGCCCCTGGGGAACTCGGCTTCTTGTGAAGATCGCTTGCTCCGTATGAGCGCGATGCGCCATGCTGTTCCCTATGTTACGACACTCGAAGGAGCGGAGGCGGCGCTCGCCGGCATCGAGGCGCTCCAGAATGGGGGGCTTGCGATCAGAGCGCTCAAGCCGGCAGTGAATTTAGGCCGATCTCTGGTGAAGGTTAGGGCCTAAGTCTGGCTTTAGCAACTCTCGGCACTTGACAAATCGAGCAAAATGGTTTATATTGGTAGGGCCATAGGGCAACCGGGTAATAGGAGGGCTAAGGCAGTGTTCGAAAAAGTCGAGACCAAGCGAAAATATGTCGTCGTCGCCGAGCAGATCTTGCGCACCATCAAAGAGGGAACCTATCGAGTGGGCGATAAGCTGCCGCCAGAGCGTGAATTGGCGGAACAGATGGGTGTAAGTCGCAACTCGGTGCGTGAGGCACTCAGCGCGCTTCAGGTCTTGAAGATCATCGGCAGCAAGACGGGAAACGGAACCTACATTGAGAAGTCGGTGGAGAGTCTCGACATCGAAGCCCAGGTCTTTCCTATCCTGGAGGATAGCGAGAGTCCCTTTGGCATCTTCGAGGCGCGGCGCACCCTGGAGCTAGGGGTGATCCAGTTGGCCATCGAGAGAGTCAATGATGATAGCCTACGTCACATCGAGCAGGTGTTGGACCAACTGCGGCAGAGCGCTACGGCTAAGGATTTCGCGGGATATGCTCAAGCTAACATCAATTTTCACTTGGCGATCGCCCATGCGACGGAGAACCCGATTGTGGAGCGGATGATGGGTGTACTGTGGGAGACTACCAGCCAAAAGCTTTCCGTTGAGATGGTGAATGACTACTGGAGGGTGCACTTGGACCAATCGCTCAAGAACCACGAGCAGATCTTTCAGCTCATTGCAGCGCGGGATGGAGCGGGAGCTGTAGTTGCCATTCGCAAACACTATAATGAAGCCCATCAGCATTTCCTTAAAGTAAAGGAGGTGGTCAAGAGCGAACGTTAGGACGTCGGCCATATCAGTAGTCTTACACGAAGGTCACACAAAGCTGTTGCAAAAAGGAGGTTAAATCTAATGCAAGCAGTAAAGGGTAACGCGTGGCCAGAGGCAGAGCATGGAAAGATGCCGTTTGGAGCAAGCCAGCGTTAGATGCTTACCCCAAGAGAATTAACCTTAGGAGGTGTCTACAAATGAAGTACACTAAGCTGCTGTTCGTTACGGTGATGTTGGCTGTGATGCTTGTCCTAGGCGGAGGCGTGCTGGCAACATCGCAGGCAAGCCCTCAAGGCACTCTTGTGATTGCTACAACCCAGGACCCAGGCTCATGGGACCCAATTGACACATTCTATCTATCCTGGGGCATGGTTGGCTCGAATATCTATGATGGTCTAGTAGATCGCAGTGTGGACCTTAAGGTCGGACCGGGCTTGGCAACCTCATGGGAATGGGTAGGCGAGGGGTACAAGCGGTTGCGCTTTCACCTACGCCATGGTGTGAAGTTCCAGGACGGAGAACCGTTCAACGCTGAAGCGGTGAAGTTCACCTTCGACAGGCTACTTGGCCCGGAGGGTGCCAAGGGACCACAGCAGTCGAATTATACCTCTATAGACCATGTAGAAATCGTTGACAACTACACAGTGGACTTCATAATGAAAAAACCTGATCCGGTACTGATTACTAAGCTCTCGGGCTACGGGGCCATGATTGTGCCTCCCAAGTATATTCAAGAGAAGGGAGATGCGTATTTTGATACGCACCCAGTGGGCACAGGCCCCTTCGAGTTTGTGAGCTATACCAGGGATGACCGACTCGTACTCAAGGCTAACCCCAATTACTGGGGGGGAACACCCAAAGTTGCAAAGGTCATATACCGCTTCATCCCCGAATCCAGCACGCGCTTAGCAGAGTTGGAGGCTGGCCATGTGGACATCATGCAAGGAGTGCAGATTAGCCAAGCGAGCGTCGTAAAGAGTAAACCGAACTTACAGCTCTTGCCGGTAGGTTCTCCAACAGTTGTCGAACTACGCTTCGATGTCTCTAAACCTCCAGCAGATAACGTTGCTTTTCGCCAGGCTCTAAACTACGCTGTCGATAAGCAAACCATCATTGACACTATCTT
>CAJXGD010000038.1 GCA_913053845.1 uncultured bacterium
TCGCTGCTGATCCCGCTCTTCGCCGCCGGAGCGTTGGGGGCCAGCGTGGGCCAAGTGGGGCTGATCACCGGCATGGCCAGCCTTGTGGGCGTGCCGGCCAGCATCTTTTGGGGCTGGCTCTCCGACCGGTTGCAGCGACTTAAGCCCTTCGCGGTGCTGGGTTTTGTCGGTCTGTCGCTGGGCATGGTCGGCATGGGCCTCTCCCGCTCGCTGGACCAGTTGACTCTTTTTAATGCCCTACTGGGGGCCAGTTGGATGGCCGTCGCGGCGGTCTCCACCCTGCTGGCCATCCAGCGCATCGAAGCTCAAGACTGGGAGCTACGCATCGGGGCCTTCAACCGCAAGGCGGGCACCGGCTGGGTCTCCGGCCTGCTGCTGGGGACGCTCTGGACCTCCTGGGTCAGCCCACTCTTCGGCTCGCCGGCAGCGGGGATGCGCGGCTTCTTCTTCCTGCTGGCCGTGATCGCCCTGGGTGGGGCACTGCTAGGAGCCCGCTGGATCGTGGAGCGACCCATCCGCAGGAGACGCCTGGCCGAACGGCGCTTCGAGGGGCTGACCCTGGCCGCCGGTCAGCTCTGGGAACGGTTCAAGTTCGCCCCGACCCAGCTATATCACATTCCCGATCTGCGCCGCATCCGCGAGATCATCCGCGGGGAGAACGGTTTTGGCCCGGAGCTGACCCGCTACTATCAAGGCGTAGTCGTCTGCTTCATCGGCTTTCTCACGTTTTTCGTGCCCTTTCCCCTCTTTCTCCGCAACGTGCTACACCTGCACACCGCGGAGATCTTCGCGCTCTACATCGTGCACTATGGCACCAGTGCCTATTTTAATCTGCGTGCCGGTCAGTTGGCCCAGCGGCGGGGCAATCGCGGTCTGCAATCGGTCTTTCTGCTGGTGCGCGCCGCCACCTTCGTGACCGCCGGCCTGGTATTGACCGCGGTCAGCGGCAATCACACGCTGGTGCTGATCTTGGTGCCGCTGTTCTTCTTCTTGACCGGCCTGAGCTGGGCCTTCATCAATGTGACCACCGTCTCGACCGTCTCCAAGCTGGCCCGGCTGGGCATTCGCGGTCAGGCGCTGGGCATCTACAATGCGCTCGCCGGCAGCGGCAGCATCGTTGGCTCGCTGCTGGGAGGCTTTGTGGCCGATTTCAGCTATATCGCCGCCTTCGCCCTGTCCTCGGCACTGGTATGCGTCGGCTGGCTGCTGCTGCGACGAACCGGCCCTAGCCCTGAGCCTGCACATAGCGCTGCAAGGCCCGCAGCCCGCCCTTGAAGCTGTAGGCTTGATAGCCGGCTTGCTGCAACTCTTCGGCCAACTGGCCGCTCTTCAGCCCCAGTTGGCAGTAGAAGACGTAGCTACGGTCGCGGTCGAAGCGGGAGATGTCTTTAAGCGCCATCAGGAAATCCATCTGCCGCGCACCGGGATAGTGCCAACGCTGAAAAGCACCTGGGTCGCGTAGGTCAATCACCTCGGCCCCTGCGGGTATCTCGGCGATTTGTAGGCCGGGGCTAGCCAGCTCATCCGGATCTACGCTCACCAGATCGAGCAACTGGCGTCCCTCCAGTGCCCGCTGCAGCGCGGCCGGGTCCAGCTTGGCCTCTTCAGTGAGCACGGCGCGCAGGCCGGCCCCGGTGGCCGGGTGGTGCAGCGTCAGGGCACAATACTCTTTCACCGCCGCCGAGAGTTCGTAGGTGCCAATGCGGCGGGCGGTGTCCATGATCTCCTGCTTGTCATCACCCAGCAGCGGGCGCAGCAGCGGCCAATTGGTGGTCTGGGAGATGACTTTCAGGTTGGCCAGCGTCTGCGAGGAGACCTGGCCGATCGCCTCGCCGGTGACGATTCCTAAAGCACCGCGCTCCCTGGCGATTCGTTCGGCGGCGCGCAGCATCAGCCGCTTGAGCAGCACCTGCCAGTAGCGTTCTGCGCAGTTGGCCTGTAGGTCGCGCACCACCGGGGCGAAGTCAAGGAGATATAGCCGGGGTCGGGTGCCGTGGGTCCAGCGCTCAGTCAGGAATTTGAGCACCCGCAGGGTGCTCTGCCGCTGAGCCGCGCCGCCCAGATTGCAGGTGACGAAGTCCAGGGTGACGCCGCGCTTGAGCAGCTTCCAGGCGGCGACTGCCGAATCGAAGCCGCCGGAGACCAGGGCGACCGCTCGCCCGGCCGTCCCTAGCGGCAGACCACCGGGCCCCCGCAGCGCATCGGTGAAGCAATAGGCCTGACCGTCACGCAGCTCCACCTGAGCCGTCACCTCCGGATGGGAGAGATCAACCCGTTCGGCGTAGGGCAGCAAGGCCGCGCCCAGGGCGCGTTCGATATCGAGCGAGTTGAAGTTGCTTGGGGTGCGGTCGCCACGCCGCGCCCGCACGGCGAAGCGTTTATCCCTGATCTGTTCGTGAAAAATCTTCGTGCTGCGCCGGACTAGATCAGTGAGATCTCCCAGCGGGAAGCACTGCACCGGCGAGAGCGAGGTGATGCCAAAGACGGTCTGCAATATCTGGGGGACACGCTCGTCCGAGCTCTGGAGAAAAAACCGGCTCCATTCTTGCCGCAGCGTATAGACAATGCCGGCCGCTTCCAGCGCGGCGGCGATATTGTTAGCCAGGCGACGCAGAAAGCGCCGACGGGTCGGCTTGGCCTTAGTAGTAATATCACTGGTAAAGCGAATCAAAATCATCATGGGCGTGGCGGCAGTTTAACGCCCGCTCCGGCACAGGACAAGGGCGATCATCCCCCCGTTGGCCCCCGTTCCCTGATACACTTGTCGGCAGAGGCTAACTTAGCAGAAATGGGTTGGCATTGTAAGGTGAGCGTTCATTCCACCAACCGACAGCGATTATCCAGTCAAGGTTGGGGGGCTATCTCAGCACCAAGGTGATCTTGTGAGTGGTGCCATCGCCCGGTTGGATCCAGAGCTGATAGGTGTCCGGAGGCAACCCTAAGCTGGCCGTGTCCAAGTCGAACTCATAGCTGCCCAGCTTCTCGTTGAACGCCGCCTCATCGTTGCTTAGGGTGATTTTCTTCCCCGAAGACCCGATTAGCGAGATCAGCGGCTTGAGGCCCGTCGTCGGCACGTCGTTGGCATCTCCCAGGGTGAAGCGCAGCGGGATGGTCTCGCCGGCCTGGAAGGCGCCGTTTTTGAGCTCTTTGGCCAAGTTAGCGGCCAGATCGAACTTGTAGACAACGTTATAGGTGATCAGCACCGCGTTCTGGTGGCCCAAGTTATCGGTGGCGATGATGCTGAAGCTCTTGGCTCCGACGGTTTGGGTATTGATGGGCTGGCCGCTGGGCGTGGTGGCGACGAGAGAGCGGATGCCTGAACCGCGCTTATCGAGGCCGGGGTTGAAGGTCGAATCCTGCTGATCGTTGAAGAAGGAGATATTATCGCTCACCTTCCAATCGGCTAGGACGACCGAATTTAGCAGGTATTGCGCTTGTTTGACCGGCGTGCTGATCTTGATCTGGGGGGCGGTGTCGTCCACGACGAAGGGGAAGCGGGACTCGGCCACGTTGCCCAGCAGGTCCGGTCTGATCGTCCAGACGCTGTGATCCTGATCGGGTGGCGGGAAACTAAAGAGGGTCTGGCAAGGCTGGGTGAGTGCGGGATCCTGGTCTACATTCTGCCGGCAAGCGGGATTGGTCGGGCCGGTGTCTGCCGGTGGGCCGCCGATGCCAGCTAGATCTACGCCGACACCTCCATCGGCCAGAATGACGTTGATGAGCGTATTGGACTCGACGAAGATAACCCCATCAGGCGCGTCGAAGCGGGGGCCGTTGGAGGTGAAAATAGCAATAGGCGGCGTATCATCCACGTTAACCGTTGCCCCGTTGGTGAAGGCCTGATTGCCCAAGTTATCCCGGCAGTTGTCCCTGAAAGTCCGTGAGCCATCGCCCAGCGTGGCACTGAATACGCCTGCGAACGGAGGGCTGACGATCGCATTATCCTGGGTGGTGCCCCCGGTCAGCACACAGTCGCGCAAGCCGCTTGCTGGGTTTGCTGTGGGGTCTGTGATCGTGCCTCCGGCATCGGTCTGTTTCCACTGGAAGGTGGACTTGGGAATGAAATTGGGATACGACGGCAAGAGTGGGTTACTCGGTGTGAAGGGTGCTCTATCTTTCGCCTTCACCCAAGTGCCGGCGACAACGATCTCGGAGCCAGCAGAACAGGCAGAGAAGGGCCAGCAGGTCGTATTGTCGTGGCTCAAGTTATTCGGGATGACCGGTGGTGTGTCGTCCACATTAACACTCGGAGAATCTTTGACCGAGTTGTTGCCCAGGTGGTCGTCGCAGGAAAGACTGAATGTATCTGCCCCATCGGGACCGTCAATGTTGAAGTTTGCCCCTTGTGTATAGGTTCCGTTCTGTTGGGTGCCGGAGAGAGTACAGTTGGCCAGTCCGCTTCCCGGATTAGTCCCGGCCATCGGGTCCACGATGGAGGGATAATCGAAGGTGCTGGCGGGTACGGAGGGGTAGACCGACGTCACCGAAGCCTGATTGTTGGCCTTAACGAAGGTGCCGGCCACAATGGTCTCATTAGCTCCGGCGCAAGCGGCCGTGGGGAAACAGGTGGTATTCTGGTGACGAGGAGAAGCGATTGTGGGCGGGGTGTCATCCACAGTGCGGCTGTTACTAAAGTTCGTGGATGTATTGCCCAACTGGTCGGTGCAATTGACGTTATAAGACTTGGGACCGTCTAGTGCAGGCAGGTTGAAGTTCGTTCCGGTTAGCACCCCTGGGGTCCCAGAGACTGTGCTATAGTTGTTGACCCCCCCGCCGTTGATCTGGAGCTGGCAACTGGCGATGCCTGAGCCTGTGCCGTCGTCGGCGTTGACCGAAATATTGGTAGTTGACTTGACGTAGGTGATGCCACCTCCGGTGAAGTTAGGTGAGCCCAGCACTTCGGCATAGTTGCCCGGCGGGGTGTCGTCAACGGTGCGGGTCTTGCTGAAGTCTCCAGAGGTATTCCCCAGTTGGTCAGTACAGTTGACGTCATAGGACTTGGCTCCATCGGAAGCAGGCAGATCGAAGTTCGTTCCGGTCAAGGCCCCCGGAGTTCCCGAGACTGTTCCATAGCTGCTGAAGCTCCCTCCGGCAATCTGGAGCTGACAACTGGCGATGCCCGAGCCTGTGCCGTCGTCGGCATTGACCGAAATATTAGTGGTTGACCTGACGTAGGTGATGCCGCCTCCCGTGAAGTTGGGTGACCCCAGCACTTCGGCGTAGTTATCCGGGGCGGTGTCATCCACCGTGCGGGTGCGGCTGAACGCAGGAGAGACATTACCCAAATTGTCGGTGCAGACGATGTCATAGGTGTGAGCTACGTCCGATGCCGGCAGGTTAAAGTTGCTTCCTAGGGTATAGGCAGCCGGCGCGCCTCCATCAATCGCCTTAGTGCAGCTAGCAATGCCCGAGCCTGTGCCGTCGTTCCCGCCAACCGAGATGTTCGTCGCGGACTTAACGAAGATTGTACTGCCTGAAGTGAAGTTGGGAGAACCCAAGGTCTCAGCGTAACTGTCCGGAGCCGTGTCGTCCAGCGTAAACGAAGTCGTCGAGGAGGTCACCGTATTGCCGAAGGTATCATCGGCCTGGATGCGCACCGTATGCGCTCCATCGCCGACTGAGACGCCGGTAGCCGTAAAGGCAGCCCCGATGGTCGTGCTGGTCGTGGGAGTCGCACAGGTTCCGCTGAGCGCGGCGAAGGCTGAGCCGTCCACCGAGACTCTGCAACTGCTGGTGTTCAGACTGCCGGAGATGGCGCTGGTCAGTCCGGTGGCCGAGGTCACGAAATTCGGCGCGGAGAATGGAGTACCCAGGGTCGGCGCGCCCACTACAATAGCCGGGTTCACCGTGTGGAGCTCATTGGCTGAAGCGCTGCCGTTGAAGTTCGTGTCCCCCGCGTAGGTCGCCGTCAAATTTGGATTGCCCGCCTTCGTCAACGTGATGGTACAGGTGCCTGCGGCCACCGTTCCCACACAAGTCGCTCCACTACCATCGCTCACGGAAACGGTGACGTTCGCGGTGGGCGTCCCGCTGCCGGGGGAAGTCACACTGACGGTGAAGTTGACCGTCACGGCCTGACCAGCGGTCGAGGGATCAGGAGTGTCGGAGGTGATCGCTGTGGTGGTGTTGGCCTTGTTCACCGTGTGTGAGACCCCAACCGAGACGCTCCCGTTGAAGTTGGCGTCCCCGGCGTAGGTGGCGGTGAGGGTCTTGGCCCCGGCGGTGGTCGAGATCAAGGTACAACTACCCACGGCGACTGTCGCCACGCAAGTGTCGGTCCCGTCGGAGACGGTCACGTTCCCGGTGGGCGTGCCGCTGCCGGGGGAGGTCACACTGACGGTGAAGTTGACCGTCACGGTCTGTCCGGCCGTGGAAGGATCAGGAGTGTCAGAGGTGATCGCTGTGGTGGTATTGGCCTTATTAACCGTGTGTGAGACCCCAGCTGAGGCGCTGCCGTTGAAGTTGGCGTCCTCAGCATAGGTGGCTGTTAGCGTCTTGGCCCCGGCGGTGGTCGAGGTCAAGGTGCAACTGCCTACAGTGACGGTGGCCACGCACGTGTCGGTCCCGTCGGATACGGTGACGTTCCCGCTGGGCGTGCCCGCACCGGGTGCGTTGGCCGTGACGGTGAAGCTGGCCGTATAGCCCTCTCCGGTCACTGTGGGGTCGGGCGTGTCGGAGGTAATTGTCGTAGTGGTGTTGGCCTTGTTGACGGTCTGACCACCGCTGAGTGTGCCAGAGCTGAGATTGAAGTTGGCATCCCCGGCGTAATCGGCGGTGATCGCGTGATTGCTCACCGAGAGCGCCGAAGTGCTGAAAGTAGCTTGTCCGGATCCGTTAAGTGTGCCTGTTCCTAACGTAGTCGCCCCATCCTTGAACGTAACCGTTCCCGTGGGCGTGCCTGCACCGGGCAACACCGGCGCTACGGTGGCGGTAAAGGTCACCGATTGGCCGAAGACCGAGGGGTTGGCCGAGGAGCTCACTGTCGTAGTGGTATCGGCCTTATTGACGGTCTGGCCACCGCTGAGCGTGCCGGAGCTGAGATTGAAGTTGGCATCTCCACCGTAATCGGCGGTGATCGTATGCGTGCCCACCGAGAGCGATGAGATGCCGAAAGTAGCTTGTCCAGATCCGTTGAGCGTACCGGTGCCCAGTGTGGTCGTCCCATCTTTGAAAGTCACGGTGCCGCTGGGTGTGCCTGCCCCAGGTGCTACTGCTGCTACGGTGGCGGTAAAGGTCACCGATTGGCCGAAGACCGAGGGGTTAGCTGAAGAGCTCATCGTCGTAGTGGTGTCGGCCTTGCTGACAACCTGACCACCGCTGAGCGTGCCGGAGCTGAGATTGAAGTTGGCGTCACCAGCGTAATCGGCGGTGATCGTATGCGTGCCCACCGAGAGCGCCGAAGTGCTGAAGCTCGCTTGCCCTCCGCTTAAAGTGCCGGTTCCTAACGTGGTGCCGCCATTCTTGAAAGTCACTGTGCCACCGGGCGTGCCTGTCCCAGGTGACACCGGAGCCACGGTGGCGGTAAAGGTCACCGACTGGCCGAAGACCGAGGGGTTGGCCGAGGAGTTCACCGTCGTAGTGGTGTCGGCCTTGCTCACCGTGAGAGGAGTATTCCCGCTGCTGCTGGAGTGGCCCGTGTCACTAGGATAACTCGCGGTGATCGTATGGGTGCCCGTTCCCACACTGCTGGGAATGTAGTCCACGCTGCAATTGGTAGAAGCCCCTGTCCCGCTAAGAGTACAAGTGTTGCCGGGACTAAAGCTGCCTGTGCCCGAACTGGAGAAAGTGATAGTACCTGTCGGAGGCGTAGGTGACGTGCCAGTATCGGTGACAGTCGCAGTGCAGGTGGACGTCTGACCAACAACGACAGGGTTCGGTACACAGCTCACTGCCGTTGTGGTAGCATTGACTGCTTGTGCCGTAAAGCCTACTGAAATAAAGGACAAAAGCACCAGAGCAAAGATCAATCCCTTACCTGCCTGAAATCTCTCGACCTTCGTCATCCAGAACCACCCTCCTCCTTCCACCTGCATTTAGATCATTTCAGAACATCACCAACATACTCCTATCCTACGATGAGCCTAGAAACGATAGGTCATCGCCGCATTGACCTGTGTGGTGGCCGGGGTGGGAAGAATCGTCACCCCACCATAAAAACTGAGCACAGAGCTGAGCTGGGCGTTCACCGTAGCGGTCAAGAGTAATGGCCCCGAGGGGCTGCTGCTGATCCCTGTCGTGAAGCTCACCCCTGCGGGCAGCGAGATGAAGAAAGAAACGCTCTCACCTGTCAAGCCGCTCGTCGGCGTCCAACTGGCTTGCAGGTTGACCGAGCTGACAGGGCTCAAGTTGAAACTGCCCGACACCGAGGTGCTGGAGATGGCCAAGGCCGGCGTGAAGCTGGTGCTGATCGTGATCGGAGGCGAGTTGGTCACCAAGCTGATCGAGGCCAAGCTGACCAGATTGTCCAGCTTGGAAGTGAAGCTGGCGGAGACCCGGCCCAGCGACTGTATAGTGAACTGCGCGCTGACCACCAATGATTGCAGGGCCAGGGTGACCGACGGCGACTGAACGAAGGTCAAACTTGCCCCTAACTGCACCGGCCCTAAGGTGAGATTTTGCAATGAGATGGTCTCCCTCACCAAGGCCAGGTTTCTATTACTCACGGCGGCCCCGGAAAAGCAGCGGCCCTTGACGCAGCGGCTCAGACCGGGATCGGCACCGATGCCGGTGGCCATGGTCAGCGTCGCGCTATTGGCTATCTGTCCCTGTAGACTAATGATGTCTCCAAAACGAAAGGCTTGAGATTGGGCCGTATAGGTGGGCAGTACCGGTGTGCCCAAAGGCCCCAGAGGCAACGTGGCGAAGGGATTCTTGAAGTTGACATCCTCGAAGATAGCCAAATTGGAGAGGGTCACTCCTACGATCCGAGTCGAGGCCTGGGCGCGCGCAGTTACAAAGAGAATTGGCCCGATGGGGATCAAAAAAGTAAAGCTGCTCAGGCTGATCGAGGCGAAGGGCGAGGCAAAGGCCAATTGATTGGAGAGATGAAAGTTTCCCAGAGTGGCCGAGCTGCCGAATACCAGATGCTCTATCCCGGTGAACCCTCCGGCGATGTCGGCCTGAGCATTTAGGCCGCTGACCTCCCAATTGACGATCAGTTGAGAGCGCAGGTCGGCGAAGGTCTGGACCATCTCCATCGAGTTGGTCTGAGGGTTAATGGCAGCACCGATGGTAAAACTGCCAGTGACACTTGCCTGAACCGTAAAAGAAGCCAAGCAAGAGATAAGAATCGTGAAAACTACGCCAACCGGCCAACCTCCCTGTCGCACCGGAAGACCTCCTTACATATCCTGCGGTTTTCAACCTCACAGCACCGAGTCAACAATCAGTTTATAGCACAGATAGCAAAAATTGTCAAGGGTGCTTAGTTGGTCACCCGCCTCCCGGCACGCAGCCGAGCACTGCGCGCACGCGGGTTTGCGCTGATTTCATCCTCCGAGGGCCTGGCCGGTGACAGTAGCTCCAGTGCTGGCCGGTGGCCGCAGATGCACTCAGGCAAACCCGGTGGACAGAGACAGCCTCGTGCCTGCTCACGCAAAAAGCGCTTTACGATCCGGTCTTCCAGCGAATGGAAGGAAATGACTACTAGCACGCCTCCGATTTTGAGCCAGGCCAGCGCAGCGGCCAGCCCCAAGCGCAGGTTGCCCAGCTCATCGTTGACCGCGATGCGCAGGGCCTGGAAGCTGCGCGTCGCGGGATGGATTTTCAAATGGCGACGGGCCGGCCAGGGGATGGCTTCGGTGATCAGCTTGGCGAGCTGGCCGGTAGTCTGGATGCCCCCTGGGGCCCTCTGGCGCGCCCGCACGATCTGGGTCGCGATGCGCTCCGCGTAGCGCTCCTCGCCATATTCGCACAGGATGCGGGCCAGCTCCGCCCGGCTGCTCTCGTTGACCAACTGCCGCGCATTAAGCGGGCCGGAAGGGTCCAGGCGCATGTCCAGCGGCGCGTCATGGCGAAAACTGAAGCCGCGCTCGGCGCGGTCGAACTGCATGGAGGAAACGCCCAGATCGAAGAGCACACCATCGAGTTTTTCGATATGCAGCTCAGCTAGCGCTCGGCCCAGATCCCGGAAGTTGGCCTGGAGCAGCGTGACCCGCTCCTGATAATCAGCCAGTCTTCGCCCGGCCAGCTCCAGCGCCTCCGGATCGAGATCCAGGCCGATCAGGCGACCGGTTTTCAGCCGCCTGACGATCTCTAAGGCGTGGCCACCGGCGCCCACGGTGGCATCCAGATAGAGCCCATCGGGCCGCACGGACAGTCGCTCGATCGCTTCGCTCAAGAGCACCGGTCGGTGCATTTAACCCTTCTCCTCGCTCGCCGATCTGTCATAGAAGACCAGCAGATTGTCGCCATAGCGCCTCAACTCTATCCGCTGCAACTGCCCATACTGCTCCTGTAACTCCTCTTTCTTGAAAATTTCCACGATAACAAGCCCGCCCCGCCGCAAAAGCGCCGATTCTCCCAAAGCGCCCAGCGCCCGGTGGGCCAAGTTCTTGCCGTAGGGCGGCCCGATGAAGATCAGGTCGAACTGTTCGTGCTGAGCTTCCAGTTGCGCCAAGGTTGCCAGCGCCTCCTGATGATAGACCCGCGCCCGCCCGTCCAACTCCAAGGCACGCAGATTGTCGGTGATAAGCCGGACCGCTTCGGGGCTCCAATCTATGAAAACGGCCTGGGTGACCCCGCGGCTGAGCGCCTCCAGCCCTACCGAGCCGGTGCCGGCGAAGAGGTCCAGAAAACGGCTGCCCGGCAATCGCTGATCCAGGATATTGAATAACGCTGCCCGCACCTGCGCGCGCATGGGCCGAATGCCTTGGGCCTGGCGCTCCAAGAGCTTGCGCCCCCGGTGACTGCCGGCGATGATGCGCATCGGTTGAACCCTCCCTTCTCCATGCGTTATATTTAAACATGCAGCCTACTCCAAAGCCAATCCCGGGATTGAAAGCGATTGTCTTCGATCTGGATGGCACGCTGGCCCGTTCCGGCCTAGAATCCGCTGCTGCGCTGGCCCGTGCGCTGGTGCAACGTGGGGATCTGCCGGACCCGACCTGGCCGGAGCGCGACTTCATCGCCGAGCCAGGCTATGCCCAGATGCTGGAGCGGGTGGCCGCCGAGCGCTTCTCCGGAGCGGTCTTCCCCTATGGCGCTTGGGCCGAGGCCTTGCAACGTTATCTCGTGACTAACGGAGCCGCTGCCGACCAGGCCAGCGAAATAGTGGAGGATTATGTCCATTGGCGGGTGGAGAGCATCGAGCTGCGCCCGGGAGTTCACCGGCTGCTAGAGCGCCTGTCAGGCTTTCGGCTGGGGCTGCTCACCAATGGGCCCTCCAGGCTACAATGGCGCAAGATCGAGCTGCTCAAACTGGGGCCATTATTCGCGGCGATCATCGTCTCCGGCGATCGGGGCATCTATAAGCCGGCGGCGGCCATCTTTCAGCAGATGAGCGAGGAGCTGGAAGTCCGACCCCAAGAGTCTGCCTATGTGGGGGATTCGCTCTACGATGACATTGCGGGCGCCAAGGGCGCCGGTTGGTGGGCCATCTGGCTCAACAGCGGTCAGCGGCAGCCGGACCCGCAGCTCTATCGGCCCGACCGCCAGATCAGCGCTCTGGAGCAGTTGCCGGACCTACTGGACGGGGTAGTCCTAAACGGGTAAGGATGCCTTGTAGTGATGGATAAAGTACCAGAATCGCGCCCAGGTGCTTCTCCCACTTCTTTGGATAAGGACAAGCTCCTCCTCACCATAAAGACTCACCCGTCCAGATGCTCACCCGAATTGACCTACCACGAAGATTTATGCTATCATGCTCGCAGAAGGAGTTGAACTCGCACCATGGCAGAGAACGAGCTGCACTTCTGTCCGGTCTGCGAGCAGGGCTGCTCGCACTTGCTCGCCGGCCTGAGCAGGGAAGGACTGCAAGAATGGGAAGAGATAGTCCACTCCTCCCGTCCGTTGCCATACGCCAAGGGCGAGACAATTTATCATGACGGCATGCCCGCTATGGGCGTCTATATCGTCTGTACTGGCATTGTCAAGGTGATGAAGCGCAACACCGGCGGCAAGAGCCAGATCCTCAAATTGGTCGGACCGGGCGAGTTCCTCGGCGAAGAAAGCCTCTTCGGCGAGGGCATCTACCGCAGCTATAGCCAAGCGCTCTTGCCTACCCAGGTCAAGATGATCGAGCGGCGGCGCTTCTTGGGTTTCTTGGCCCGTTACCAGCAATTCGGCCTGCGGCTGACTGCCAAACTGGCTTTGGAAGTGCAGGCTTTCCAAGATCGTTTGCTGGAAGCTTCCTATGAGAGCTGCAAGGAGAAGGTGGCCCGCCTGCTGCTGCGGGTGGCGCACTCCTACGGCCAGCACGACCTGGCCGGCCGCTGGCAATTGGAAATGCCTCGCGCCGACCTGGCCCAGATGACCGGCATCTCCTTAGAAACTGCCATTCGCACCTTAAGCCGCTTCCAAGAACGAGGTTGGTTGCGACTGGACAGCCATCGCATCACCATCCTTCGTCCCGAGGAGCTGGAAAAATTGGTCGAGCCTTTCGAGACCCAGGTCCAGGAGAACGTCGTCTAAGCCCGCAATAGCTTGCGTAGGACCAGTTGCAATATCCCTCCGTGGCGGTAATAGTCCAACTCCACCGGCGAGTCAATGCGCACGATTGTCCTGAAGCGTGTTTCAGCGCCTCCCGCGCCGCGCGCCCGCACCTCCAGCTCCTGACCGGGCCGGAGCTCGGCCAGACCCGCTACATCGAAATGCTCCCGGCCGCTCAGCCCCAACGAGCCGACCGACTGACCCTCGGCAAACTGCAGGGGCAGCACACCCACCCCGATCAGATTGGAACGGTGAATGCGCTCGTAGCTCTGAGCGATCACCGCCCTCACCCCCAGCAGGGCCACCCCCTTGGCCGCCCAGTCGCGCGAGGAGCCCATGCCGTAGTCCCGCCCCGCCAGCACGATCAGCGGCGTGCCCTCCTGGCGATAACGCATGGCAGCCTCATAGATGCTCAGCCTCTCGTCGCTGGGCAGGTGAACCGTCACCCCACCCTCGCTGCCGGGCAGCAGCAGGTTCTTTAGGCGAATGTTGCCGAAGGTACCCCGCATCATCATCTCATGATTGCCGCGCCGCGAGCCGTAGGAATTAAAGGCTGTCCGCGCCACGCCATGCGCCAACAGATAGCGTCCGGCCGGGCTTTCTTCCGGAATCGCCCCCGCGGGCGAGATGTGATCGGTGGTCACCGAGTCGCCCAGCAGTGCCAGGACTCGCGCACCGCTGATCTCTGCGGGTGGCTCCGGCTCCGGGCTGATCGCTTGGAAGAAGGGCGGCTCTTGAATATAGGTCGAGCCGGCATCCCAGGGGTAGAGATCGCCCTCCGGCACCGGAATCTGGTTCCAGCGCTCGTTGCCGCTGAAGACTTGCGAATACTGCTGCTCGAACATCTCCGGCCGGAGCGCTTTTTGCATCGTGGCTTGGATCTCCTGCTGGCTGGGCCAGATATCTTTCAGATAAACCGGCCGGCCCTGCGGATCATGGCCCAGCGGCTCCTGAGTTAGGTCCAGGTCCACCCGTCCGGCCAGGGCGTAGGCTATCACCAGCGGCGGAGAGGCCAGATAGTTGGCTTGGGTCAGCGGATTGATCCGTCCCTCGAAATTACGGTTGCCACTCAGCACGGCGGCGGCCACCAGTCGGCCTTGCCGGACCGCTTGGGCCACCGGCTCAGGGATCGGTCCACTGTTGCCGATGCAAGTGGTGCAGCCGAAGCCGACGATGTTGAAGTGCAGTTTCTCCAGATAGGGCAGCAGGCCGGCCGCCGCCAGATAGCTCTCGACCACCCGCGAGCCGGGAGCCAAGCTGGTCTTGACATATCCGGGCACTTGCAGCCCGCGCTCCACCGCCTTCTTGGCCAAGAGGCCGGCGGCGATCATCACCGAAGGGTTCGAAGTGTTGGTGCAACTGGTGATGGCCGCGATGATGACCGAGCCATGATGAAGCGTGGCCTCATGATCGTCCTGGCGCACCGTAGCCTGGCGCTGCAGGGCCGCGGGCTCCAGGGCGAAGCCCCCCTGGTCGGTGGGGGCGTGCAGCGCGGCCTGAAAGCTCTCCTTCATCCGGGTCAGCGGCACCCGGTCCTGGGGCCGCTTGGGGCCGGCCAAGCTGGACTCGACGGTGCTCATGTCCAGCTCTACGGTCTCGCTGAAGCGCGGCTCAGGCAGCCCGTCGCTGCGGAAGAGCCCCTGCTCCTTGGCGTAGCGCTCGACCAGCTCGCAGAGCGCCGGGGAGCGCCCGGTGCTGCGCAGATAGCCGATCGTCTCGGTGTCCACCGGGAAATAGCCCATGGTCGCGCCATACTCGGGCGACATGTTGGCCAAGGTCGCCCGGTCGGGCAGGCTGAGGCCGGAGAGCCCCGGCCCATAGTATTCGACAAACGCCCCTACTACGCCATGAGCACGCAGCAGTTGGGTGACGGTCAGCACCAGGTCGGTGGCCGTGACCCCCGCGCGCAGCCGACCATAGAGCTTGCAGCCGACCACCTTGGGGGTCAAAATGGAGACCGGTTGACCCAGCATGGCCGCCTCGGCCTCGATGCCGCCCACCCCCCAGCCGACCACCCCCAGACCGTTGATCATCGTGGTATGCGAATCGGTACCCACCAGAGAATCGGGGAAGGCGACGGTTTCCCCTTGACGCTCGCGGGTCTGCACCACCTGGGCCAGATATTCCAGATTGACCTGATGCACGATGCCGGTGTCCGGCGGCACCACCCGAAAATGCTGAAAAGCTTCCTGACCCCAGCGCAAGAATTCGTAGCGCTCGCGGTTGCGCTCGAACTCCCGTTCGGCGTTGAAGGCCAACGCCATCCGAGTGCCGAAGCGGTCAACCTGCACCGAATGGTCTATCACCAGGTCCACCGGGATCAGGGGGTTGATCTTGGCCGGATCACCGCCCAGGCGGGCCATGGCCGAGCGTAAGGCGGCCAGGTCTACCACCGAGGGCACGCCGGTGAAGTCCTGCAGCAGCACGCGCGCCGGCATGAAGGCCAGCTCGCGCGGCTCATCGCCGGGCTGCCAGCTCGCCAGGGCCGCCACGTCATCTTCCACGATCAAATGTCCATCGCAGTTTCTCAGTAGTCCCTCCAGCAATACTTTCAGCGAGAAGGGTAGGCGCGAGACCTCGCCCACCCCCCGCTCCTCCAGTGCCTGCAAACGATAATAGCTCACCGTGCCGGCGGCGGTTTTTAAATGGGCACACGACCCAAATCGGTCCTCCATGTCTCAGGCTCCTTTCTTGGCCTATCGGCGGCAAAAGCAGCTAATTCTACCCGCTCAACGGGCAACCCACAATCCAGTCTGGCGTTGCCGCCCCGCTCCCATTTCTGTTAAGCTAATTCGAGGTGACTCATACTATGGAATCGCGATGGACCTTGGCAAAGCCGACCAACGAAATGGACCGCATTCTGAGCTATGCGCCGGGCACGCCGGAACGCGACCGGCTGAAGCAAGCATTGAAAGCACTGGAGGGTCAACCAGAAGAGATCCCCCTGATCATCAATGGCGAACAGTTGGAGACCGGAGAGATATATCAAGTGCGTTGTCCCCACGATCACCAGCGCGTGCTGGCGCGCGCCCAACTGGCCGGCGAGCCGGAGCTGGAGCAGGCCATCGCCGGAGCGCTCGCCGCCCAGCGGGAGTGGGCGGCGCTCGACGGTTATCAGCGTGCGGCTATTTTCCGCCGGGCGGCTGACCTGTTGGCCGGTCCCCGGCACATCGAGAACATCGCCGCCATCATGGTCAATCAGTCCAAGACGCCTTTCGAGGCCGAGATAGATCTGGCCGAGCTGGTCGACTTCTGGCGCATCAACGCCTATTACATGCTGCAGCTCTATCAGCAGCAGCCTGAGCAGGCGCCCGGCGAGCTCAACCGCTTCGACTGGCGTCCCCTAGAGGGCTTCGTGCTGGCCATTCCACCCTTTAATTTCTACTCTATCGGGGGCAATCTGCCGACCGCTCCGGCGCTGGTGGGCAATGTGGCCCTCTGGAAGCCTTCACGCTCGGTAACCTTGGCTAACTATCGGATCATGCAGGTGCTGCAGGAGGCCGGCCTGCCGGCGGGAGTGATCCAATTCGTGCCCTTCGCCGGCAAGCATAGCCGGACGGTGCTGCGACACCCCGACTTCGCCGGGCTGCACTTCACCGGCAGTTATGAGACTCTAGTACGGCTTTGGCAGCAGATCAGCGAAAATCTGACCAACTATAATAGCTTCCCGCGTATAATCGGTGAAACCGGGGGTAAAGATTTTATCTTCGTCCACCCTTCGGCCGAGGTTGAGACGGTGGCCGTAAACGCCCTGCGCGGCAGCTTCGAATATCAGGGGCAAAAATGCTCCGCCGCCTCCCGGATGTACGTCCCCCAGAGCCTGTGGGGCGAGGTCAAGTCACAGATGCTGGCCGAGCTGCCCCGGCTCAAAGTCGGGCCGGTCGAAGAGCTGAGCGTCGCCCTGGGGGCGATCATCAGCGAGGGTGCTTTCCGCAAGATCATAACTTATATAGACTACGCCAAAGCGCATCCGGAGGAGTATCAGATCGTCGCTGGCGGTGAATCGGACTCCTCCAATGGCTGGTTCATCAATCCCACAGTGATCGTGACCAAGAACCCGCGCGGCAAGCTGATCAGCGAGGAGATCTTCGGGCCGGTGCTCACCGTCTATGTCTACCCCGATGATGAGTATCAGCAGACGCTGCAGCTTTGCGAGGCGGCCACGCCTTACGGCCTGACCGGCTCGATCTTCGCCCGCGACCGGGGGGCGATCGTCCAAGCCGAGCGGGCACTGCGCTTCGCCGCCGGAAACTTCTATATCAATGACAAACCGACCGGAGCGATCGTGAGCCGTCAGCCCTTCGGCGGGGCGCGGCGCTCGGGCACCAATGACAAGGCCGGCTTCTGGCTGAACATCGCCCGTTGGATGAGCCCGCGCACCATCAAAGAGACCCTGCTGCCCGCGCGCGATTGGCGCAGGCCGTATCTGGGCCAATAAGCCGTAGGGACGCGTGGCCATACGCGCCTCGCTATCGTTCCGGGCAAGCGGCAATCGCCGGTGCCTCCTTGAAGAGCGGCCGGGGGATGAGCTATGATTGGCCTTCAAGCGTCCTCTGCTCTGGGCCGGCGCTTTGGCTATGGCGCGCGGGACGCAGGGGAGGGGAATATAAATAGATGAGCTTGCCTAAGACCTATCAGCCCCAGCAGCGGGAGGCCCATTGGTACGCTTATTGGGAGCAAAACGGTTATTTCCATAGTCAGGTAGATCCGGCCAAGCAGCCCTTTACCGTCGCCTTGCCCTTGCCCAACGTCACCGGGGAGCTGCACATCGGCCACGCCTCCACCTTTTCGCTGCAAGACCTGCTGATCCGCTGGCGGCGCATGCAGGGCAAGAGTGCCCTCTGGCAGCCGGGCACCGATCATGCCGGCATCGCCACCCAAAACGTGGTGGAGCGCCAACTGGCCCGGGAGGGGCTCACCCGTGAGCAGTTGGGCCGTGAGGCCTTTGTGGAGCGCGTCTGGCAGTGGAAGGCCCAGTACGGCGAAATCATCGTCGGTCAGTTGAAACGCATGGGCTTCTCCTGCGATTGGGAGCGCTTCACCTTCACCCTGGATCCGGCCTACGCCGAGGCGGTGGGACAGGCCTTCATCCGGCTCTACCGCGAGGGCTATATCTATCGGGGCAAATATCTGGTCAACTGGTGCCCGCGCTGCCAGACCTCCATTTCAGACTTAGAAGTACAGCACGAGGAAAGCGATGGGCAACTATGGTACGTGCGCTACCAGGGAGCTGAGGGCGGACCGGGGGTGGTGATCGCCACCACGCGTCCGGAGACCATCCCGGCCGATGTGGCCGTGGCCGTCCATCCCGATGACCCACGATACACCGATCTGGTGGGTCAGAAGGTGCTCCTGCCCCTCACCGATCGTCCAGTGCCGCTGATCGCTGATAGCCGGGTGGACCCGGAGTTTGGCACCGGCGCCCTGAAGATCACCCCCGGCCATGACCCGCTCGACTACCAGATCGGCCAGGATCACGGACTGCCGACGCCGGTCATATTGGATAAAACCGGCCAGATGACCCCGGAGAGCGGCAAATACGCCGGCCTGGATCGCTTTGCCGCCCGTCAGGTTATCGGTGAAGAGCTGCAAGCGTTGGGTCTGATCGAGAAAGTAGAGCCCTATCGTACCAGCCTGGGCCACTGCGACCGCTGCCACACGGTCATCGAGCCGCGCATCTCCGAGCAGTGGTTCTGCCGCATGAGCGAGCTGGCCCGGCCGGCCCTGGCGGCCATCCGCGCGGGCCGAGTTCGTTATCATGCCCCGCGCTGGGGCCGCATCTCGGCCGAATGGCTGGAGGGCATCCACGACTGGTGCATCTCCCGGCAACTGTGGTGGGGTCATCAGATTCCCATCTGGTATTGTGCCTGCGGCGAGCTCATCCCTTCCCAGGCCCGGCCGCCAAGCTGCCCGCGCTGCGGAGGCCAAGAGTTGCATCAGGACCCTGATGTGCTCGATACCTGGTTCAGCTCTGCGCTCTGGCCCTTCGCCACCCTAGGCTGGCCGCGTGAGACCCCGGAACTGGACTATTTCTATCCCACCGATGTGCTGGTCACCGACCGGGGAATTTTGTTCTTATGGGTGGCGCGGATGATCATCTTCGGCCTGCACTTTCGCGGCGAGTTGCCCTTCAGCGACGTCTACGTCAGCCCCACGGTGCTGACCCTGGAGGGCCAGCGGATGAGCAAATCCTTGGGCACCGGCCTGGATCCGCTGGAGATGATCGAGGGGCGCGACTACGGCGCCGACGCGGTGCGCTTCGCGCTCGTCTCGCGCTGCTCCCAGGCCCAGCAGGACCTGCGCTTCGGGGAGAAGATGATCGAGGATGTGCGCAACTTTAATACCAAGATCTGGAACGCAGCCCGCTTCGTGCTGCTGAACTTGGAGGGGTTCGATCACCAAGCTCCCCAGCCGGCAGCGCCGGCGCTCTCGCTGGCCGACCGCTGGATCCTGAGCCGCTATACCCGCCTGGTGCAGACGGTCACCGGCAAACTGGAGTCCTTTGAGTTTGACGGGGCCGCCCGGCAGCTCTACGACTTCATCTGGGGCGATTACTGCGATTGGTATCTGGAGATGGCCAAGATCGCCCTGGCTCAGCCTCAGATAGATCAGGAGCGGCGTGCGGCGGTGCAGCACACGCTCTGGTCGGTGCTGGAGGGTACGCTCAGGCTGCTGCACCCGATTATGCCCTTCATCACCGAGGAGATCTGGCAGCGGCTGCCGCACTCCGGTCCCAGCATCATGATCGCACCCTGGCCGAGCTCGGAGGCCCACAAGCTCGATCCAGCAGCCGAAGAACAACTAGGACTATTGCAAGAGTTGGTGGGAGCGGTGCGTACCATCCGCTCGCAGTTCCACCTGGCGCCGCGCCAGCGAATCCCCGTGCTGATCTTGAGCCAGCAGCCCCAGATCGCAGCCTTGCTCGATGCTCAGGGGCAGACTTTTCGTGGCCTGACTCATGCTGACCGGCTGCAGGTCGGCGCCGAGCTGCAGCGTCCTCCCCAGGCGGCGCGCCGGGTGACCTCGCACGCCGAGCTCTTCGTGCCCCTGGAAGGGCTGATTGATTTGGACCAGGAGCGCCAGCGGCTGCGGCGGGAGTTGCATCTGGCCCAGGGGGCGCTAGATGGCGCGGAGCGCCGACTGGACAATGCCCGCTTCCTGGCCAAGGCGCCGCCGGCCATCGTTGCCAAAGAACGCGCTAAGAAAGAGGAGTTCCTGGTGCGGGTCGAGCGCCTGAGGGAAAATCTGGCGCTGCTGGAGGCCGGAGTGGAGCCGTGAACTATCGGGAGGCGTTAGCTTTCATAGCGGGCTTGAACTTCCACAAGGTCAAGCCCGGTCTGGAGCGCACCGAGGCCCTCTTAGCCGCCCTAGGGCGGCCCCAGGAGGCTTTTCCGGCGGTGCAGATCGCCGGGACCAATGGAAAAGGCTCGGTGACGGCCTTGATCGCCTCGGTATGTCAGCAGGCCGGCCTGCGGGTGGGAGCTTACACTTCACCCCATCTGATCAGCTATCGCGAGCGCATCGCCGTAGACGGCCATCCCATCTC
Source organism: uncultured bacterium (assembly GCA_913053845.1). Lineage (GTDB taxonomy): Bacteria > Bipolaricaulota > Bipolaricaulia > RBG-16-55-9 > DRJF01 > DRJF01. Next base: position 20,195 of record CAJXGD010000038.1, read on the forward strand.
CCGCGAAGATTTCGCCCGGCTGGTGAGCCGCTTAGCCCCTCTGCTGGATGATCTGGACCAGCCGCCGACCCAGTTTGAGTTCTTGACCGCGATGGCCTGTGAGCAGTTCGCCCGGCGTCAGGTGGACCTGGCGGTGATCGAAGTCGGCCTGGGCGGCCGCTTCGACTCGACCAACGTGGTTCAGCCGTTATTGAGCCTGATCACTCATATTGCACTAGATCATACTCAGTTATTGGGCACGACGCTCCGCGAGATTGCCGGAGAGAAAGCCGGGATCATCAGGCCGGGAACGCCGGTAATCACTGCCGAGTCTCAGCCAGAGGCTCTAAGCGTCATCGCTGCCCAGGCCAGCCAGCAGGGCGCGCCGCTCGTGCGGGTCAATCCGGACGAGCTATGGCGCACCTCTTTCGACTGGGAGGGCCAGGATTTCTGGTCGCCCGATTGGGGGGCTTTGCATCTGGGGCTGTTGGGCCACTATGAGCAGGAGAATCTCGCCCTGGCGCTGGCCGCGCTGGGCCAGCTCGCCGAGCGCTGGCCGCTGAGCGTTCAGGCGGTCAGGGCGGGGATCAGAGCTGCCCGCTGGCCGGGGCGCTTCGAGCTGCTGCACCGGCGACCCTACCTGATCGTCGATGGGGCGCATAATGTGGACAGCGCACGAGCTTTGGTCAAGACGCTGGAGGCCTATCGGCCTTTTCTGCCTCGGGGGCGCAGGTGGCTGCTCTTCGGGGTCCTGGCCGACAAGGATCTGCCCGGAATATGTCACACGCTTTTCCCACATTTTGATGATATCTGGCTCACCCGGCCGGACTCGGAGCGGGCGGCCGATCCGGAGCAGCTCTCGGCGCTGGCCACCGCGCAGGGTCGCCGGGCGCAACTTGGCTCATTGGAAGAAGGGCTGGAGCGGGCCTGGGACCGGATGCAAGCTGAAGATCTGCTCTGCGTCTGCGGCTCGCTCTATCTGGTGGGCGATCTGGAGCGGCTGCTCGGGCAGGAGCGGCCGCTGGAGGTGGTGAGCCCATGAGCCGTGCGCCGCGCTTGGCCGAGCTCAAGGATGACCAGTTGCCCCGGCATCTGGCCATCATCATGGATGGCAATGGCCGCTGGGCCCTGCACCGTGGCCAGCGGCGCACCTCCGGCCATCAGCGCGGGGCCGAGGCGACCGAGGCGATCGTCGAGTTTGTGGCCCGCGAGCTGCCGATCAAGTACCTGACCCTCTTCGCCTTCTCGGCGGAGAACTGGGGTCGTCCCCCGGAAGAGATAGACTTTTTGATGCAACTCTTGGGGGATTTCCTGCGACGCAAGCTCGACCGCTTGCTGGAGCAGGGGGTCTGCCTGCGGCTGCTGGGGGAGATCGAGCAACTGCCGCTCAGCGTCCAGGGCGAGCTGCGGCGGGCCCTGGAGCTCTCGCAGGGCCAAGAGGGCCTTCAGCTCAATCTCGCCCTCAACTATGGCGGGCGCCAGGAGATCCTGCGGGCGGTGCGAGCGCTCTTGGCCGATCAGGCCCAGGGGCACCTGGAGAGGTGCGAGCTTGACGAGGCCTGCTTTTCTCGCTATTTATATACTACCGGCCTGCCCGATCCGGACCTGCTGATTCGCACCGGGGGCGAGCAACGTCTCTCCAACTTCCTCCTCTGGCAGATCGCCTACACCGAGCTATGGATCACCCCTACGCTCTGGCCGGACTTCACCCCGGAGGAGCTCTTGGAGGCCCTGGCGGCCTACCGGGCCCGCGAGCGACGCTATGGCACGGTGAAGCTGGCGCGCAGCAGATGAAGAACCTGGTGCGGCGAGCCTCCTCAGGCGCGGGTGCCGCCTTCATCGTGCTGGCTTGGCTGCTAGTGGCCCAGTTGTTCAGCCCGGCTAGCTGGTTGATCACGCTCCTCTTAGTCCTGGTGAGCTGGGGAGGCAGTCTGGAATATGCGCAACTGGTCAGGGACAGTGGCCTGGCAATCGATGTCAGGATCTTGGTAGTGCTCGCGGTCCTGGTTATCTTGGGCTATGCTCCTTCGGCCGGCGAGCTGGGTCCGCCGGTGTTGGCCCTGGCGGCAGCCGGGTTGCTCATCCGCTATCTCCCCAGCAGCCAGCCGCTGGCGGTGCTGCGCAGTTCGCTGCTGGGGTTGGTCTATATCCCGTATTTGTTGCATTTCTTCTATGTGATATATTCGGCTCCTAACGGCTTAGGATATACGTTGTTATTATTAGGGCTAGTCTGGGCTTATGACAGTGGGGCCTATCTGGTGGGACATCGCTGGGGGCGGCACAAATTCTTCCCGACGCTCTCTCCCTCGCCGCAAAAAAGCTGGGAGGGGGTGGTCGGAGGGCTGCTCTTCGCGTTGGCGATCGGCCTGCTCTCGCGCTTCTGGATCGCCTGGCCGCAGCTGCCGGGGCTATTTCTGCTGCAAGCGGGCGGTCTGGCCCTGCTGATCGGCTGCAGTGCGCAACTAGGTGATCTTTTCGAGTCCAAGCTCAAGCGAGAGGCCGGAGTGAAAGACTCCGGCACGCTCTTTCCCGGTCACGGGGGGCTGCTGGATCGCATTGACAGCCTGCTGCTCAGCCTGCCGCTCTTCTACGGCTATCTGCACTATCTCCTGGGCCGGCT
>CAJXGD010000039.1 GCA_913053845.1 uncultured bacterium
ATCACTCCTCGTATCGAGGAGCTCAGTTTACCATCCTTACCCCCTTGGCACAACCCAGATGTTATATCAAGCAGGAAGATCACTATGCCTTCCGGTCGCTCTGCTGTGGCAAGCGCTTGAGGTAGCGCAACCGTATCATGGTGGATAAAAGAGCCAGAAAGGCTATTACGCCTAATATCCAGCCGGTAACAACATAGTTGAATACTAGGGTATCTAGCAGTATGACCACCAAGAACAATAGCCAACTGATGATCCTTGAGATGCTTGCAAGGGCAGGTTTCCCACTCAGTGAATGCCACGATGCTACACTTCTTTGGTGCGCGTAGAAAAGCACACCCCCTACCAGCAAGAAGACCCATGGTCCCCACTGTGAACGTAACAGCGTTAATAGATCAATCTTCAATCTGTCCACACCTTCTGCCTAGCGATCTGAACATCCATCTAGTGATCGACTACAGTCAGGCCAACGGATTGTTTGGTGGAACTACTTGATTAGGGATCATAACCCAGCACATTCTCCACAAGCAGCACCCTCGGCACCAATTCCTCCAAGGTACCCAATAACTCCTGGCACGGTCTCAGCAAGAAGGCCATCGGTGGCAAACGCAACAAGTACCGACCCGACGATAGCTAGTCCACCCAATCCACAACCAACACACCCAGCGACAACAGAGAATGCAACTCCTTCACCCCCATTGACTCCACCTGTAGACGCTGGCATCAAGGTCGCAAGATCGTGGATAAATTCCTGATGTTGTCTACTAAAAGCCAAGGCTTCAGTTATCTCTATGCTCAAGAGATCACCTCTTATACTCTTTGAGGCTTGCATAATGTTCGCAATGTCCTCATCCTTAGTGGAAATGGTAATTGGGTTTCCACCATTGGCACTTAGCTTACTCCGTATCTTGCTGGGGAAATCGCTGCCCGCTTGTGCAGTGATTTGGTTATAGATGCGTTGGAGCACACCAGCATCGCGTTGTAGTATCGCTTGCAGCAGTCCATTTGCATCAATGGATACCCTTTGCAGAGCATTCATCAATGCAGGCTCTATCTTATAGTTACTGGCGATTGTGCCATCTGCTCCATTGATGAGAACAGAGCCAGAGGCCCCGTTTGGGCCTACGCCAACGTGAATAGTCAGCGGGCCTTCTGGCGACTTGAAGATGATGTCAAGCCCCCTTAGCGTGTCGGTCACAAATGGATTGCCCGATGCGGTCATTCCGTCCGCAGTGAGGGTGAAAGCAGCTTGTTGGTTAGGACCGGCCAATACCTTGCTGCTGATTAAGCCGGCACCACCTAATGCTAAAGCCAGAGATGTCCCGCCTGCTACTCTCAAGGACTACCTCCGATTCAGACCTATCCGCACCTTCTTGCTCAGATCATACTCATCCTTGCCACAGCACATTTTTACTCCTTTCCTCGAGCGTTATCAACCCCGCTCGCAAGTTGTAGATATGCTTAATCTTAGGTGAGGAAAGCCAACCGCCAAGGGTCCACGTCACAAATTTCCTGTGATCTGCGTCACATTTCAAGCGCTACTCTGAAGCCCACTTGTGTAGCAGATCTTCCCGCAGAATGAGCACCTGATGCCTCTTTAAAGCCACAATCCCTCGTCTCTGCCAGTCGCAGAAAACGTCATTCGTCCTTTCCCGACTATGACCAATCCAATCGGCCCAGTCCTGATGGGTCAAGGGCAGGTCGATCAGCACACCGCCTGACGCTTGAGGAAGTCCAAATCGCCGGGCTGTTTCCAGCAGCCTGCAGGCTAGTTTCTGGGCCACTCCCATGTAGTACTCGCCGCGAGTCCACTCTGTCCAGGCCTCCCCGACCTCGTTGCTGACCCGTTCCAGCAGTGAGAGAGCAGCCTTAGGATGGCGTTCCAGCCAGCCACGAAACGCTGCTCGTTCGATAAAGGCCACCTGTGTCGGTTTCAAGGCCGCACAGTATGTAATGTGCCCACCCCGAGAGAAGAGATAAGGAGGTACCCCTCCATCGCTCACCAAGGCGATCAAGCGCGATTTCCCCTGTAGCGTGCGGCGCGCAACTTTCGCTAACCCTGTACAGATAAAATAGAGTCCCAGGATAGGTGTTCCTTGTTGATAGAGCATCTCTTGCAGGTGATAAGAGATCATACTGGCGAGGTTAGCCAGTGAGGTCCGTTCATCGTCGTCGAGCAAACGAGGGAAAACCGGGTGAGAGCCATCCAAACATAACTGTTCATCTCTGCTCTTGCGGCCGGTTTTCCCTGACATCTCGCCTCTCTAGCAATACTCAGGCCAGTTACAGTCGGGGCTTGCGCTTTATGCTGCGCCAACGAGCTCTAAGCCTCATCCCATCTTATCTCAACTCCTCAAGTGATAGCAAGCGAAGATGAAGACACAGGCTCGCCCCTACCGGATGTCTAGGATAATCCCACCACCTTGCCCGACTCGTCTATGTCCACCTTCATGAAGGCCGGCAGCGAGGGCAGGCCGGGCATGGTCATCAGCGCCCCGCAGAGCGGATATAGGAATCCGGCTCCCACTGAGGCGCGCACCTCACGCACCGGCAACCGGTAACCGGAAGGCACTCCCTTCCAGTGAGGATCGTGCGAGAGGGACAGATGGGTCTTGGCCATGCAGATCGGTAGCTTGTCATAGCCCAGCTTCTCATAGAGCTTGATCTGCCGCTCGGCCTTGGCTTCGTACTCTACCCCCTCGGCGTTATAGATCTCACGGGCGATCGTCTCGATCTTCTCTTTGATGGGACGGTCGAGCGGGTAGAGAAAGCGAAACTCTGAAGGCTTCTCGGCGGCGGCCATCACCGCCTCGGCCAGCTCGCGGCCGCCCTCGCCGCCCTGAGCCCAAACGTCCGACAGATAGGCTCCCTCGGCGCCGGCCTCCTCGGCGATGCGCTTTAGCAGTTGGATCTCCTTCTCCGTGTCGCTCTGGAAGTGATTGATGGCCACGATCGCTGGCAGGCCAAACTTCTTGACGATCCCAATATGATGCCGCAGGTTCTGGGCACCCTTCTCCAGTGCCGGCAAGTTTTCTGCGATCAGCTCCGAGGGAAGCGGCCGGCCGGCGATCACCTGTCCCAAGCCGCCATGCATCTTGAGCGCGCGAATCGTCGCCACGATCACGACTGCATCCGGACGCAGACCGGAAGCCCGGCACTTGATATCGAAAAACTTCTCCGCCCCCATATCGGCGCCGAAGCCACTCTCGGTCACGACGTAATCGGCCAATTTGAGCGCTATTCTGTCCGCGACAATCGAGCTATTGCCGTGGGCGATGTTGGCGAACGGCCCGGCATGGACGAAGGCGGGGTTGCCTTCCAGCGTTTGCATCAGGTTGGGCATCAAGGCGTCCTTCATCAGGACGGTCATCGCCCCGGCTACCCCTAGGTCTTCGGCAGTGACCGGTTGACCTTGGCGACTGGTGCCGATGACGATCCGACCCATGCGCCGACGCAGGTCCGGCAAGCTGGTCGCCAGGGCCAGGATGGCCATGACCTCTGAGGCCACGGTGATGTCGAAGCCGGTCTGGCGCGGCACCCCGTCCACGGCCCGTCCCAGTCCCAAGACGACCTGGCGCAGCGCGCGATCGTTCACGTCGAGCACGCGGTTCCAGGTGATGCTGTAGGGGTCTATGCTCAGGCGCTTGAGGCCCCGCTCGGCGAGCTGCGCGTCGCTATAACGACTCTCATGGAAGAGCCGCGCATCTATCGCCGCGGCGCAGAGGTTGGTCGCCGCGCCCACGGCGTGAATATCCCCGGTCAAGTGCAGATTAAAATCCTCCATGGGGATGATCTGCGAGTAGCCGCCGCCGGCCGCGCCGCCCTTGATGCCGAAGGTCGGTCCCTGCGAGGGCTGACGCACGCAGGCGAAGGTCCGTCGGCCCAGATGATGCAGCGCTTGGCTCAGGCCCACGGTGGTGACAGTCTTGCCCTCACCCAGCGGTGTGGGGGTAATCGCCGTGACGTCAATGTATTTACCGTTGGGCTCATCGGCCAGGCGCCCCAGCACTTCCAGATGCACTTTGGCCTTGTAGCGCCCGTAGAGCTCCAGCTCGTCAGGGTCCAGGCCTAGCTCTGCAGCCAGCTCTGAGATTGGAGTCAACCGGGCCGCCTGGGCGATTTCCAGATCGGAAGGCATCGCCCCTTGAGGAGACGAATCGATTTTCAAGCTAACCAACTCCTTCGTCGAGATTCGCTGTCTAATCTCTATTTAGCCCCAGACCGCCTGGCGGCCGCCACCGTGTTTTGCATGAGCATGGCGATGGTCATCGGTCCCACGCCGCCGGGCACCGGAGTCAGATAGCCGGCCACCTGACGGACCGCCTCAAAATCAACGTCGCCGACCAACGAGCGGTCGGGCATACGGTTGACCCCTACGTCTATTACCACCGCGCCTGGCTGGACCATCTCGGCGGTGATCAGCCGCGGCCGGCCGGTGGCGGCTACCAGCACGTCTGCCCGGCGACACACTTGTTCCAGATCACGGGTGCGCGAATGACAGAGGGTGACGGTGGCATGACGGGACAGCAGCAGCAGCGCCGTCGGCTTGCCCACGATCAGGCTGCGGCCAACCACTACCGCCTGGGCGCCGACCAACTCGATACCGGTCGAATCTATCAGCTTCAGGATGCCAGCCGGAGTGCAGGGTAGCACTTGGGGATAGCCGGCCAGGAGATAGCCCAAATTCTCTGGATGGAAGCCATCTGCGTCTTTAGCCGGCCTGACCGATTCCAGCACCGCCCGCTCGTCCAGTCCTGCGGGCAGCGGCAGTTGGACCAGGATGCCGTGAATTTGCGGATCATGATTGAGCTCTGCTATCAAGGCCAGGAGCTGCTCTTGGGAGGTCGCGGCCGGCAGCGTCACTTGGCGGGAGTAAATTCCTACCTCCTTGCAGGCTTTGACCTTCATGCGGACGTAAATCTGCGAAGCGGGGTTCTCGCCGACCAGCACCGCTGCCAGGCCGGGGGTCAGCCCCTGCTCGCGCTGCAGCGCTTGAACCTCCTGGCGGAGTGCGCTGCGAAGCCGAGCAGCAATCCCCTTGCCATCGATAATCTGTGCTTGAGTCATAAACTATTTTCCCTTCAGTCTGATCCGATCGGCAGACTGCAGTCGCAACCTGGCTGCCGGCCGACGAGCCCCTCAGGGACAGCACCGACGGTCCGGACTGTCCCTGAGAGCGCCGGTTTTAGCTTCAAATGATGCTAGTCACTGCCGAAGCCACGGGCCAACTCAGGGGATTGCTGCGACCAATCGGTGGCCTCGATCAACTGAGCGACATGATTGGCGTAGTCCGGATCGGAGGAGCGCAGATATCGACGTAAGGCCTGCGCGGCCTCGGCGTTCTGGGTCATGGCCAGAAAGTGGGCTATCTGCCAAGGCCCCAGCTCCTCGATCAGCCCCCCGAGCGCCCTGGAGAACGCCCAGCACTGTTGGCAGCGCTCACCGCCCTCGGCCAGCAATGTGCTGGCCTGTTCGACCTCTGCTTCTCCCGGACCTTCCCAGTTCTGCATGGCTCTCCTCCTCGTGACTGAAGTTTAGCCTAGCATCGGGCCTGACAGGCGACGAGACTAGGCGTAGAATCCGCGTGCGTTCACGGCCTCCACCACCCGCTCCACCGCGGTCATATAGGCGGCCAGCCGGGTGGAGACTTTGTGCTTGAGATGCATATTGAGCACCTTTTGAAAAGCGGTAGTCATAAACTGGTTGAGCCGCTCATCCACCGTCTCGGCCGACCAGAAGTAGCGGTAGCGATCTTGGACCCACTCGAAGTAGGAAACGGTCACCCCGCCGCCATTGGCCAGGAAGTCGGGTATGATAAAGACCCCACGGTCATTGAGGATCTCGTCCGCCTCCACCGAAGTGGGACCGTTGGCCAGCTCCACGATCAGCTTGGCCCGAACCTTGTCCGCGTTGTCCTTGGTGATCTGGTCCTCCAGCGCCGAGGGAACCAGAATATCGCAGTCAAGCTCCAGCAGCTCATTATTGGAGATCTTATCTGAGCCGGGGAAACCGACTACCGAACCGCTCTCTTTCTTATAATCAAAGACTTTATAGGGGTCCAGGCCGTTGGCATTGTAGATGCCGCCCTTGGAGTCGGAGACGGCCACCAGCTTGGAGCCGCCGTCATGGAGGAAGTGGGCCATGTGCCAGCCGGCGTTCCCGTAGCCCTGGATCGCTGCGCTGGTCTGATTGATGTCCAGCTCGAGGTGCTTGAGGCTCTCCAGAGTGGTGAAGTAGCCCCCACGGGCGGTGGCCGCATCGCGTCCCAGCGAGCCGCCCAGCACGATGGGCTTGCCGGTGACCAGACCGGGCATGAACTGGCTGTCATGGTGCATGCTGATCGTGTCCACAATCCAGCCCATCTCCCGCGGGCCGGTATAAACGTCGGGGGCGGGGATGTCCAGATCAGGCCCGATGATGGGGCTGATCTCGGCCGCATAACGGCGGGTCAGGCGCTCCAATTCGCCCACCGACATCTCCTTGGGATTGCAGCGCACGCCGCCCTTGGCGCCAGAGAAGGGCAGGTTCATCAAGGAGGTCTTCCAGGTCATCAGGAGGGCCAGCCCTTCGACCTCCTCCAATGTGACTTGGGGGTGGAAGCGGATCCCTCCCTTGCAAGGGCCCAGCACCGGATGGTGCTGCACCCGATAACCCACGAAACGCTTTACCTGATTATTGTCCATCATCACCGGGAAGTTGACGATCAACTCGCGCTTGGGGTAGCTCAGCAGCTCAATCATGCTCTCCGAGAGTTTGAGCTTGGGGGCCGCCTCATCGAAGAAGTGACGCGCGGTATCGGCCAGGGTCAACTCGCCCGTTCGCTTCAACTCTGGTTCGGTCATGCTGTACTCCTCCTCTGAATTAAGGTCCGTTGGGGGACCGACTCGATCTTAAAGATAATTCTCGTCCCTCGCCTCGGCCATGACCTGTATCAACAGGCCACCTGATGTTTATCATAAATGGTCCTCCTGAGCAAGATCAGCTGCCCGACCGATGGAGATCGTTCGCTGAGCCGCCCGGCCCTTTAAACCGGTTTAACGGGTTATTAGCAACCCCATGTGCGAGTTTCGAGCTGTGAAAAAGGCAAGGTTCTCGTCACCTTGAAGGGTAGAACTTACCGACCAATGATCCTGTGCATCTATCTCGCGCTTGACGAGACAGTTTTGATCGCCTGCTCCAAGACGTCCAGGCCCTCGGCCAGCTCGGCGTCGCTGGTCACCAAGGGGAGCAACATGCGGATCACATTGCCGGAGAGTCCGGCCTTGGCGATGATCACCCCGTGATCGAGCGCCTCTTGCACGATCTGAGCCGTCTGGGCACCGGCGGGCTCTTTGCTCTGGCGATCGCTGACGAACTCTAGCGCCTGCATCGCCCCCAGGCCGCGCACATCGCCCACCAGGGGATAACGCTGCTGCATCTCGGAAAAACGCTCCTGCAGATAGCGCCCGATGATCTGAGCCCGCTCCAGCAGTTTCTCATCTTCTATCACATCCAGCACGGCCAGGCCGGCGACACAGGCGATAGGGTTGCCCACGTAGGTCCCGCCGATGCCGCTGTCGCCAACTGCATCTATCACTTCGGACACGCCCAATACGCCGGAGAGCGGCAGGCCGGAGGCCAGCGACTTGCCCAAGCAGACCAAGTCCGGCTCTACCCCGAAATGCTCGTGAGCGAAAAATTTCCCGGTGCGCCCCATGCCTGACTGCACCTCATCGGCGACCAGCACGATGCCCTCACGATCGCACAGCTGGCGCAGATAAGCCAAAAAGCCATCGGAGGGTACCACGAAGCCACCCTCGCCCTGGATCGGCTCGACCACGATGGCCGCGACCTCAGCGGGGCTGACCAGACTGACTAGCTGACGCTCCCACTGCCTGGTGCTGATGGGATTGCGATAGGGGTTGGGATAGGGTAGGCGATAGATGTCCGAGGCAAACGGCCCAAAGTGAGCTTTGTAGGGGCTGGCCTTATGGGTCATCGTCATGGTCAGCAGCGTGCGACCGTGAAAGGCCCCCTCGAAGACGACGATGGCCCGCCGGCGAGTGTGATAGCGCGCGATCTTGACCGCGTTCTCCACCGCCTCGGCGCCGCTATTGAAGAAGGCCACCCTCTTGGGCCGCGGGCCGGGGGCATAGCCCACCAGCCGCTCGGCCAGCGCGATATAGGGCTCGTGCATCACCACCGAGCAGTCGGTGTGCAGGTAGCGCGCCGCCTGCTCTTGAACCGCCTGGACGACTTTGGGGTGAGAGTGGCCCACATTGAGGCAGCCCCAGCCGCCGGTCAGGTCAAGATAGCGCCGGCCGTCCACATCGTGGATGATTGCCCCACGCCCCTCTTTCATCATAAAGGGTGCCAGCGAGCTGATCGCTCGGGGCAGGACCTGCTCTTTGCGCGCATAGAGCGCCTCCGACTTGGGACCGCGCCCGCTCAGCTGGTTCAACTCTTTTACTTGGTTGATCATGTTGATCTCCTTTCTTTCATAGGTCAAAAGTATAACGCACTATTATAACATTCACAAGATAGCTTAGACACCTTTGATTGCTAGTCAACCGGCGCTAATACTGCGCCTCCCCTTGATCTCCAAGCCGGCAAGCGCTAAGATGACGCGGTAAAGCAGGGGAAGTGTCGCTCATGCGCTTACAGATGCTCAAATCGAAGATTCATCGTGCCTGGATCAGCGGCAAGGCGCTCGAGAATCAGGGCAGCTTGACCATTGATGAGACGCTGATGCAGGCCGCCGGCATCCGACCTTATGAGCGAATCCAGGTGCTCAACATACACAATGGCCGACGGTTTGAGACCTATGCCATTGCCGGGCCGGCCGACTCCGGCATCGTGCAGCTCAACGGTGGGGCCGCCCGCTGTGGCGAGGTTGGCGATCCGGTGATCGTGCTCAGCTATGCTTGGCTCGATGAGAGCGAATTGACCCGGTTCCGGCCGCGCATCGTCCTGGTGGACGAGCACAACCGGCCCCTCCCCCCGCAGTCCAGCCTGCCTGAGTCCCAGATCGTCTGAACTATTCATAGCGACAGATCTTGCCCGGCGGCACGAGCTGTATCTGAAAGGGCAAACCGAGTCTCTGGGCTGCTGACTGAGCTTGGCCCTGGGCGCGGGCCACCTGCTGGCGATAGCGCGAGGAGATGTGGATGGCGTAGAGCGTTTGCTTCACCCCCGCCCGCGTGGCCACCTCGACCGCCTCGGCCAGGGTGGAATGATTCTTCCCCTCCCGATCGCGATCATCCAGGAAGGTGGCCTCATGGCAGAGTATCTCGGTTTCAGCGATCTTTTCCGGCTCGATAGGAGCAGAGTCGCCCCCATAGGAGAAGAGCTTCTGGGGATAGGTCGTCGTCAGCTCCTGGCGGCCTCGCTCCTGCACCAAGGCCACGATCTTCGCCTGGCTTAATCCTTGATAATCGGCTTTGAGTCGCTGGCGGATCTCAATGATATTATATCCTAAGGAGGGCTCGCGGCGCGAGTGCTGAGTGAGGAAGGGCTCCACATAGCGCGTCAACTGGCCCTCGAAGACGCCGATCGGTTGGCCGACGCTGAGCGGCTGCCAACGCAACTGATAATGCAGGCGCGAGTTGGTGCGGCCGATATAATCGGCCAGCTCCTCTACGCGGCGGTTTCCGCGGGGATAATAGATCGTGAGCGGCTTCTCCGTATCGCCCATCGCCGTATTGCGGATATTTACCAGACCGACCAGGCCGGTGATGTGATCGGCGTGGCCGTGGGAGAGGAAGACATGTTGAATGGCAAAGACTTTATTGCCTAGCACGTTGCTCACCCCCTCGCCGGCATCGAAGAGGACCCGATCGGGGCTATAATAGACCCAAGTGGCATAGAGTGCTTTAGAGTAAATGATCAGTTTCATCTGGCCTCCCAGCCGTCCGCGCCCACTGAGCAACGATCGGCTCAGTGCTTATTGTATTGGGTCAGGCCACTGGTGGCAAAGAGGACAATGGGCATTGAGAGTTTGACTCTGAGGTTGCGAGCTGTCATCTGCGTAATTGACATGACTCATTGCAAGCGTCGCAATCATTGCAACGTTTGCATCCTCATGTTATAATCATGCAAGAAAGGTGGGCAATGGTATGGCAGTTTCCGACTATTTGGAAGCCGATCCCTTCAATGATATGCCTCTGGATGCCGAGGATATAGATCTATTGGTCAATCGGGCAGAGGTCAAGGCGCGCCTGAGCGCCTTGCTGGACTCCGCCGGGAAGGGATACCCTCAAAATATTTCTATCTTAGGGGAGGATGGCATTGGCAAGACCTCCCTGATCAACTTTGCCGAGGCCAAAGCTCGCTTGGTGCCGGACCTCTTCACCTCGCGCCTAGACGTCACGGAGCGCACCGAGAACCGGACGGTGGTCCGGGCTCTGCTCAGCGATTTGTTGAACCAAATCGAGCTGGGCTTGGGCAACCGCCTCCTGGGGCTCTTGAGCCTGGGACCGGAGGTCACCCAGCGGGAGTTCTTAAAGAGGTTGCAGGGCACTCAAGTCACCACGACTAGGCAGCTAGAGCTCTCCGACAGCCTATTTCAGCTCTTCCATCTATCTCACTCGGTAAGCGAAACCCGTTCGTCGCCAGAAGATCTCTTTCAATTGTTGGAGATGCTCAAAGAGACTCTCACGCTTATGAGACGAAAGCCCAAGGCCATCCTGATCCTCTTCGATGAAGGGCAGTATGTGGCCCAGTCGCAGTCGCTTCACCTGTTGCAGCAGATGCGCCTCTTGTTCCAGCGGAGACCCTATATGTTACTGGTTGCAGGATCAGCGGATCTGTTCGCGCGCTATGCTGCCGTGGAACCATCCTTCAACAACTTGTTCCCCGAACAGAACCGCCTACGACTTACGGCCCTGGAGGATGACCATATTCGCGAGCTGCTCACCAAGCGTCTGGCACCGGTTCGCAAGAAGGGGAAGGGGATTGAGCCATTTCAGCAAGGATGTGTAGAGCGGTTAACCGCCCTGTCTGAAGGGAATCCCCGCTATGTGATCCGCATCGCCAGTGCGTCGTTGCACCTAGGCCGTGACCGCCAGGCGATTACGCCGGTGATGCTGGAGGAGGCATGGCGACAGATTGTCCAAGAGATCGGCCGTGATCGCTTCGATAAACTCAGCGATGATGAGCGGGAAATGATCCTTATTTTGGCTCGCTATCAACCCTTGAACATCAGCCAGATCCACGTCAATCTAAAAAGCGCCGTTGATCTCTCCACCGTCAGCCGCCGGATCGCTGCCTTGGCAGATAAGGGTTATCTCACCATTGAGACTCAGGGTAAGCAGAAACTATCTCGACTGAGGCGGGCGATCTATCAGTATGCAAAATCTTTGCTCTGAGTGTTGCGCACAGCTCCCTACCGCCGCCAGCGATCCAGCTCATAGAGCGCAATGCCACAAGCTACTGCCACATTGAGCGACTTTTTTGCGCCATGCATCGGCAGTTCGATGAGCTGGTCTGAGCGGCGCAGCAGGCCGGCCGAGAGACCGCTAACCTCATTGCCCACCAGCAAGGCCAGCGGAAAGCGCGGGCGCAACCGGCGGTAATTGATAGATATTCTGCCAGTTACATGGTTCTCCAGGGCAACGATTTGCACGCCCTGGCTCTTCAACCGCTCGATCAGGCGCCAGCCCTGGGCCCAATGTTCCCAAGACACGCTCCACTCGGCTCCTAAAGCGACCTTGGAGATCTCGCGCCTGGGCGGCTGCGGGCTGTAGCCGACTAGATAGAGCCGCGTGACCCCGGCCCCCTCGGCGGTGCGGAAGAGCGCGCCCACGTTATAAAGACTGCGCACGTCCTCACAGATCAGGTAGAGCGGCTCGCTAAATGATCTGGTCATGGCTCTGCTATTTTGCGCGATCACCGCCGACAATGCTATACTATAACCATTGCCAGTAAGAAAATTATGAGCATCACACTGGATGGACATCATCTCAGCCTAGAGCAGGCCGAGCAGGTAATCTGGGGGCAGCAGCCGGTGGAGGCCACCCCGGAGGCGCTGCAGGTGGTACAGGCTTCCGCCGAAGTCGTGGCCCAGTTGGCCCGACGCGGCGAGCCGGTCTACGGGATCAACACCGGCTTCGGCAAACTGAGCCGTCGACGCATTCCCGCCGAGCAACTGGAAGCGTTGCAGCTCAATCTGCTGCGCAGCCACGCGGTGGGCGTCGGAGCACCCTTGCCGGACGAAGCCGCTCGCGCCGCGCTACTCTTTCGTCTCAATGCGTTGCTCTTGGGCCGCTCCGGCGTGCGCCCCCGGCTGATCAACTATCTGGTCCGGATGCTCAACGCGCAGGTCGTCCCGATTATTCCCGCCAAAGGCTCGGTCGGCTCCAGTGGCGACCTGGCCCCGCTGGCCCACCTGGCGCTGCTCTTGATCGGCGAGGGGCAGGCCAAACTGTCCGGACGGCAGCTCTCCGGCGGCCAGTTGCTCCAAGAACTGGGGCTGGAGCCCTTGAGGCTCGGTCCCAAGGAGGGCCTGGCCCTGATCAACGGGACGCAAATCTCGCTGGCGACCGGCTTCGTCGCCTGGCATCGGGCAGAGCGCCTGTTGCAACACGCCCAGTTGATCGCCGCCCTGGCCCTGGAGGCGCTGGGCGGACGGATGAGCCCCTTCGAGCAATGTTTACAGGAGGCTCGTCCCCATCCGGGCCAACTTCAGGTGGCCCGGAATTTACGCCAGCGGCTCGCCGACAGCCGGTTGGTAGAGCAGAGCGATGACGTGCAAGACCCCTATACCTTGCGCTGCATCCCGCAGGTGTTGGGGGCCAGCCTTGATGCCCTGGACTGGGTGGCCCAGGTGATGAGGGTCGAGATCAACTCGGCGACCGATAACCCGCTGATCTTCGCCGAGAGGAATGAAGCCCTCTCCGGGGGGAACTTTCATGGCCAGATCTTGGGCCTGGCCTTCGAGCTGCTGGGCATGGCGGTTGCCGAGATCGGCAATTTTTCAGAGCGACGGACCGCTCGTCTGCTGGAAGCCCCCGGCCTGCCGCTCTTCTTGGCCGACCAAAGCGGCCTGGACTCCGGCCTGATGATCCCGCAATATACGGCAGCGGCGCTGGTCAGTGAGAATAAAATATTGGCCCATCCAGCGGTCGTTGACTCGATTCCGACCTCCGGAGGCCAGGAGGATCATAATAGCTTGTGTTCACTCTCGGCGCATAAGGCCCTACAAATCAGCGAGAATGTCGAGTATATTCTGGCCATCGAGCTGTTGACCGCCCTGCAAGCGCTCGACTATCGCGACCCGGAAAAAATGGCCCCGGCCACGAGGCGGGTCTATCGCCTGGCCCGCGTCCGGTTGGCCCATTGGGACGGCCGAGGGCTGCTGGGCGAGGGGCTGCGGCAGGCGCTGGCGCTGATCAAGAGCGGGGAGCTGCTCCATGATTAAGTCCGGTTTGGTGGGAGTGCTGGGACAGACCAACGTGGGCAAGTCGAGTTTCATCAATGCGATTCTGGGCCGCAAACTGCTGATCGTCTCCTCCAAGCGTCAGTCCACCCGCGCGATCATTCGCTGTATCTATAATGATCCGGAGAGTCAGATCGTCTTCGTGGACACGCCCGGCCTGCACCGCCCGGTGGATAAGCTGAGCCGGCTCCTGCTCAAACAGGCTTTCGCGGCGCTGCGCGGGCTGGACCTGCTGCTTTATATGATCGAGCCGTGGATCGAGATTCCGCCCTACGACCAAAAGCTCTTTGCCGAGTTGCAAGCTCTGCCCGGCGAGAAGTTCCTGTTGATCAATAAGATTGATCGTGCCAAAGGCGCTCAGGTGCCGGAGACGATCAAGCGCTACGCCCAAACCGGCTTATTTCAGGAGTTTATCCCCATCTCTTGCCTCAAAAAGCTCAATTTAGATACGACGCTGCAACTGGTGAAGCGGGCTTTGCCTGAGGGTCCACGCCATTTCCCGGCAGACCAGCCGACAGATCGCTCGGAGCGGTTCATCATCGCCGAGTTCATCCGCGAGGCGGTCTATCAGTATGCTCAGCAGGAGGTACCCTATTCGGCCTACGTGACGGTCAACAAGATCGAGCGGCGCCGCGGCGGCCCGGTGCTGGTCCAAGCGGAGATCGCCGTCAGCCGCCGGTCGCAGCGGGGCATCCTGATCGGGCGCGGGGGGCAGATGATCAAAAGAATCGGCCAAGCGGCCCGACCGCAGATCGAAGCATTGCTGGGCCGACCGGTCTATCTGGAGCTGGAGGTGCGGCTGCGCCAGGACTGGAACCGGGACCGGCGCCGCCTGCTGGCCGTGTTGGGACAGAGGTAGGTGAGCTCAGGATGGTCAATCGCCAGGAGATTGCACTCAGCGCACTCAGTGAGATCGCGTTAGAGTTGGCTTCTGAACGGGATCTAGAGACGCTCTTGCAGTTGGTGGTGCGGCGCGCTGCCGAGCTCTTGGAGGCAGACGCCGGAGGCCTCTATCTCTACGATCCAGGGCGACAGGAGCTGGAACTGGTGACCCTCTACAACCTAAGCCCGGACATCCAGGGCCTGCGCCTACGGTTGGGCGAGGGGCTGGCCGGACGGGTGGTGCAGCATGGTCAGCCGTTGATCATCGAAGATTATCAGCGCTGGGAAGGCCGTGCGGAGATCTACCGTAGCTACCCGGTGGGCGGCGCTATGGGAGTGCCACTGCACTGGCAGGGTCGGATCATTGGGTCACTCCACGTGCACTCACTTCAAGCCCACCGGCATTTCTCCGGTCAAGATCTAGCCTTATTGGAGCTCTTCGCCAGCCACGCCGCGACTGCCATCGGCAAAGCCCGTGACCTAGAGGATGCCCGAGACCTGCGCATCCGCCTGCTGGAGATCGGTCGGCAGATCCTGGAGAGCCAAGATATTGAAGTCATCTTAAAGAAAGTCACCCAAGCGATCTGGGAGCACTCGCCCTTCAAGCTGGTGGCCCTCTCGCTCTACCGTCAGCCTTTCAAGTCCCAAGAGAGCCAGGCCGATCCGGAGATCAACCAGGTGATCACCGTCGGCCTAACGCCTGAGCAAGAGGCACGGCTGCGCGGAGCAGTAAGTTCAGGGCAGGGCGTGCCGGCGCGGGCAATCATGGAGAAGGCCGTGCGCATCGGTCAGGGGTACTTCGTCACTCCCAAGGAGCTGCCGCAGATAGTTCCAGCGGGTGTTAAAGGTCGCTTGCAGGGCAGCCGGCCGGGCGAATGGGGCCCCTATGATGATCTCTTCTTCATGTTGGAGCACAATGGCCAGCTGATCGGACGGCTCTCGCTGGGCGATCCCTCTCACGGTCGAGTGCCCGCTGAATCGGAGCTGGAGCCGCTGGAGATCCTGGTTAATTTGGCCACGATCGCCATTGTGAAGGTCAAACGCGATGAGGAGCTGAGCCGCTACCGCGAGCGGCTGGAGGGCATCCATCATGTGGCACAACAGTTGGCCCAGATTGAGGATCTCAGCCAGCTTTGCCACCAGGTGTTGCGGACGATTCACCGGTATTTCGCTTATGAATATGGGGCGCTGATTCTCAAGGAGTCCGGGGAGTCCGGAACGGTGCTGTGCATCCGTGCCGTGGAGAGCCTGCTGACTGGGATCAAATATCATGAAGGTGATTGTTTCCCTATTGGAGGGCAACCGGGTCAGGGGATCACCAGTTGGGTGGCTGAGACGGGCCAGCCGGTTGTGAGCGGCGAGGTGCACCGCGACCCTCGTTATATCGAGGGCCATCCGGAGGTCAACTCGGAGCTGGCTGTGCCCATTCATCTGGGGCCGGAGATCTTGGGGGTGCTCGACATCGAGAGTCGGCAAGCAAATGCCTTCAGCTCGGACGATGTGAAGCTGCTCAGCACCCTGGCCAGCCAACTGGCGGTGGCCATCAGCAATATCTCGCGCCGCCAGAGATTGCAAGCGGCCCTCGGCGAGCGAGAGTACATCAATCACTTCCTGCAAGGGCTCAACCAGGCCAAGGACTTAAATGAGATGCTGGAGCTGATTCTGCGGCGAGGTATCGAGCTGCTCACCCCCAAGGCCGATGCGGCCAACTTCATGCTTTGGAATGAAAAGCAAGGGGGCTTTAGGGCCATCGCGGCGGTCAATCGAGATCTAAAAGTGTTGCAACAGGTGCTGCTGCCCAGAGAGCAAATGTCGCAGGTGGTGCTAGATGCCCGGCAGCCCATTTTGCTGACCCGCAGCTCGCAGTTACACCATCCGGTGCTCAGGGGCCTACGGGAGCAGTTCAAGCAGCTCCCCCCGGCCTCGACCCTCTGTGTGCCGATTAGAGAGGCAGATCACCTGGTCGCCGTGCTAAATATCAATAATCTTCAGGAAGAAGGGGTCTTCAACGAAGCCGATGCACAACTGATTTGGGCCTTGGTGCCGGAGGTCGAGCTGGCACTAGCCCGCGCCCAGGATCAGCAGCGGCTGCGCGAGCTGGCCAGCCGCGACCCGCTCACCGGCCTTTACAATCGGCACTACCTCGACGAGATCATCAAACGGGAGAGCGAGCGCGCCCGGCGCTACGGCCATCCGCTGGCCCTGCTGATGATCGACCTCGATGACTTCTATCAGGTCAATGACCGGCTGGGCCATCTGGCTGGCGATCGGGTCTTGGTCGAGATCGCCGCCTTGATCCAGGGAGAGGTGCGCAAAGCCGACTTCGTCTTCCGCTTTGGTGGGGATGAGTTCCTGGTGCTCATGCCGGAGACGAATGGCAAAGCCAAGCGGATCATCGGCCGGCTGCAGCAGGCGATCATCACCTGGAACGAGCGCAGCCAGTTGGGTTTTCCCTTGAGTTTAAGCATGGGGCTGAGCAGTTGGCAGCCGGCCCGAGGCGGCAGCTTCGATGAGGCGCTCTCGGCTGCCGATCAGCGGATGTACGCGCAGAAGAACGAGCATCCCCAAGGACGCAAGCGATGAAGCAGGCCCAGGTGCGCATCGAACCGGTAAGTAAGATAGAAGATTATCATCGCTGTGAGCGGTTGCAGCAGGAGGTCTGGGGCTTTTCCGATTTGAGCGTCATTCCCCATCACCTGATGATCGCCGCTCAGGCCGATGGCGGTCTAGTGCTGGGAGCCTACAGCACTGACGAGGCGGGCGAAGAGCAACTGATCGGTTTTCTCTTCGGCTTTCCCTGTCTGGAGCCTGCTGACGATGGCCGCCGGCAGGCGAAGCACTGCTCGATGATGTGTGCCGTCTTGGCCGATTGGCGCGGCCAAGGCATCGGCTACCGGCTGAAGCTGGCCCAGCGGGAGTTCGCACGCGCTCAAGGGCTGGAGCTGATCACCTGGACCTTCGATCCGCTGATGAGCGCCAACGCCCACTTCAACTTCGCCAAGCTGGGGGTGATCGCCAGGCGCTATTTGCGCGATTTCTATGGCGACCTGGGCGACCGGCTCAATCGGGGGCTGCCCACCGATCGCTTCACCGTCGAATGGTGGATCAATAGCCCCCGGGTGCTCTCCCGGTTGGCCCAGCCGGAGAAACCGGATTTCACCAGGCTGGATCGCTTACCCCCGGCCAATTACACGACCTTACAAGCAGGGCTGTTGATGAACCGAGCGCTCGATCTGGAGTTGCAAGCTGAGGCGCTACGAGTGGAGATCCCGCGCGATTTCTCGGCGCTAAAGCGCGATGATCCCGGGTTGGCGGCCCGCTGGCGCAGCGAGAGCCGTCGGCTCTTCGAGCATTATCTGCAAGCTGGCTATCGGGTAAGCGAATTCTTCGATGACCGGCGGGGGGACCGGCCGCGTAGCTCTTATATCCTGGAAAAATATCCTAAAGGATTGGCAGACCGCTCTCAGGCCTGGTAGGGGCAATCCCTTGTGGTTGCCCTGAATCCAAGAACCTTCAGCGCCAGGAGCCAACGATCAGTTTGGCCTGACCGGATGAGATATGCTGGGCCTTGAAGAAACCCGCCCGGGCTTCGATGGCATACTGAAAGGGCCGGTCGGGTCCGTAGAGATGGCGATAAGGTCCGGAAGTGGTGGGATCGGGTTCCATCCTCTCGATATCAATGATCGCCCCATCTGAAGCGATGAAAGCGATGTCGAGCGGCGCGACCACGTGGCGCATATGAAACCTGCCAACGATTTCCGCCGGAAAGACGAATAAAATGAGCGTCCGCTGCAAGATCGCCCGGCCGATATTCTGAAAACCGGCCTGCTGCTCGGCCGAGTCGGCGGCGATCCGCATCGCGTAGCTCACCTGCTGCCCCCGATCATTGAGCAGTTTGACCTGTCTGACCTCCATGCGCTCGAACTGGGGCGTGGTGCGCTCCAGGCTGGCGTCTCGCTGCCGGAGGGCGCTGCCGCCGATGATCAAGAGGACCAGCGCCAGGGCGGCCAACAAGATGAGCTTGAGATCCACTTTGCCTCCTTTTCGGCTCGCGCGCTGAACTGTGTCCTTCATAACTGAGCCGTCGCCTCGTATACTCGCAAGACTATGGGTCTACACCAGGTCGAGGCGCGGATCAGCTTAACACAACTGGCGCGCAATATCGAGCTTACCAAAGCCAGGCTAGGACGGGTAAAGCTGCTCTTTCCCGTCAAGGCCGACGCCTACGGCCACGGGGCGGTCGCCGTAGCCCGGCTGGCCGAGCGCACCGGTCTGGTTGATTATCTGGGCGTGGCCAATCTCGATGAAGCTGTCGAATTGCGACAGGCTGGCATTGAGCTGCCGGTGCTGATCATGTCCGCCTCGCGGCCGGAGTTGGCCGGAGAGCTGGCCGCAGCCGGCGTCACAGTGACCGTATCAACGCCCGAGCTGGCCCAAGCGCTGGAGCGGGCCTCGGCGCTGCGCCGGCAACGCACCCCGGTGCAGATCAAGGTGGACAGCGGCATGGGCCGTAACGGCGTATTACTGGAGGAGGCTTTTGAGTTTATCCGGCAGCTCCAGGCGCTGTCCCATCTGGAGCTCGAAGGAGTATTCACTCATTTTAGCGTTTCTTATTCTACGCAGCCGGATGATCAGGAATACACGCGGGGACAGATTGCCGGCTTTAACGAGTTGCTGGCCGAGTTGGACCGGGCAGGATTATTGCCGCCGCTGAGGCACATCGCCAACTCCTCCGGGCTGATCCAGTACGAGCCGCAGGTGGCTGCCGGATATTATAATCTGGTGCGTCCCGGCATCCTGCTCTATGGCCATCCGGAGGTCAGGCGGCCCTGGACAGAGCCGATCCGGCCCATATTACAGATGGTCAGTTGGATAGTCTGTCTGAAGACGCTGCCGGCCGGACGTTACATCGGCTATGGGCGACGCTACCGCACCGAGGGTCCCCGGCGGATCGCCACCCTGCCGGTGGGGTATGCCGACGGCCTGAGCTGGCTGCTGGAGCGCTCCGGCGAGGTGCTGCTCCATGGTCGGCGGGCTAGCATAGTGGGCGGCATCTCTATGGATCAGATCACCGTGGATGTCTCAGAGATCCCGGAGGCCTGCATGGGCGATGAGGTCGAGCTGATCGGTGACCAACTCTCGGCGCTGGAGCTCTCGGAAAAGATCGGGGCGCACTTCACCGAAGTCATCTTGACCGCGCTCTCGCGGCGGGTGGTGCGGGTTTATGACGTGACAGGACAGTAGAACTGAGGCAGCGGGCCAAGTTGGTCTCCAAGCTTGCCGGTCGAGTGCTGTTGCTCCTTATTTTTCACCGCTCTTTTGGCTTACAGTATATTCCAACGTATTCTAGCCTATGGGGCTCGGCAGACACGGTTGTGCTTATCAACTGTTCTTAAGGCCACTACATCCCGACGCCGCTGGAAACTGAGGCGATATCTACGGTCCACGCGTATACTCCAGATGTCTCGAGTGCCTTCGATCTTTTCCAGATGCAATCCGGGGTTGTCTTGAGCGTACTTTTGCGGGGTTTTGTCCACCTTCTTCTGAATCTGAGGATCGAGATTCTGGTAGCATCCATCAAAGCTCTTGAGCCGGATGAATTTAAGCAGAGGTGGCACCCCTATGAACCTCCTTGCCCTTTGAGTTCAGCGAGACTTGTGATTAACTCTTCAATATCAAACGGACCAGAGAACTCCCCTTGCTGCAAACTCTCATCGGCCTCTCGCTCCAAAGCTTGATGTCTCGCGGTCCAGAACCAAGACTGTTCTATCTTATGGATACCCACCGGCCTGGCGGTGATCGTATTGGTCTTCTCGTCCAAACTGAACTCTAGGTAGAAGCTCTCCTCTGGTGCAAAGCCGAAATAACGGCGGATTTCAACCGGTATGGTGCATCTGCCCTTCTTAACTGGCGCGATGTGAGCACGCTTCTCCCTGACCATATAATCTCTCCTTTCTGCCAATCATAATTTGTGCTATATTGACATTCATATCATACCGGTTTTTGCTGCTGCTATCAATCTCCTGAGTCAGCACGGCCCGGTGACTGAAGTCAGGAGCTGAGCGGATAAAACCAGCTCCAGCGCGGACCAGGAATGTCTCTTGTCTCTGTAGTTTGCCCATCATCATAGTAAGCTCTTTGTTCGTAGGGGATGGTGCTGAGCTAGCAACTCAAAGTGGCGATCGGCGTGGAGTAACAGATAGCCGTATTCCAGGGCCAGCGCTGCGATGAGCAGGTCCACCGTCGGCAGCGTCAAACCTGACCGCCTTAGCTCATAGCCCAACCGAAATGCCCTCGCCCACAGCGTCGGTGTCAACTCCAGTTGGGACAGCACGGCCAACTCTTCCTTGAGCTCATGGTACTCCCGCTCTGAGCGCGTTCCGGAGAGCAACTCCAGCATCACGACGCCGGTGATCACTGCCTGTGAGGTGGCAAGAAGCCGTCCAACTTCATCGCGGGCGGCTGTCGGTCCGTCGGGGCGCAGAGCTAATATCCAGGCAGAGGTGTCGATCAACACCCGTTCTGCTCTCACCTCAGCTCTCCGGTCGCATCTTTGCCAGATCGTCCAGAGTCAGTGCCAAGTCCAGCCGGCCCAGCTTAGACCGCAGTTGCCCCCGCCTTCTCTCGGCGATGACCGCCTGCAAGGCGCGCCGGACCGCCTCTCGTTTGGTCTTAACTCCCAGCAATCTCATGGCCTCGCGCAGCAGTTCTTCTTCCAGATCGAGCGTCGTGCGCATGGGCATCACCTCAAGGCATATTATAGTTTGGATTCGTATGCCTGGCAAATGTGCTTCAGGTTTACATGCCAAGCGATCTCGTTGAGACAGTCAGCTAGGGTCCAGGTTGGCTGGGTTTGATCACCTGGACTCTAGCTGATAAAATAGAGTAAATTGGTAGCCATATTCAGGGAAGGTCCAAATGATGAGGAAGACGTTCTCGCCGTCTAGCGTACTGATGTTTTGCACCAACTGGTGATGATAGAAGCGGGGGTCAAGAAGTTGGTCAACCTAGGCAACGTGACTAAGAAACCATGGAAGGGCTGCCGAAAACAGAGCATGACGGCTACAAGTTTACTCGAAACGGAATTATATGTACATCATGATTTCGATCCCAAGACGTTCTTGAAAAACGAAGAGTTACGTTACGATCTACGACGTCGCGGCCTCTTTGCGGAGAAGCTTCTTCTTTACGATACGTTGGTCATACCAACTCTCGACTGTGGTATCATACCTGTGCTGATTACCTGGATTGGCCCCTCATTATGTGAGGAGTTATTGGATGAGGGTGCCCTGAAGTTCTGCCGTCGGCAATCCTTTGTAGCTTATGGTACTGAGGGGTTATCTATGATCAAGATTGAGCCACCAGAACAAGAAAAGGAGCAATCCGTATTTTGGGGCCCTACTGATAAAGCCGTTGAGCTACAGCTCAGGCACACTGTGCCCTTTGTGGATAAAAGGCGAAGGGCTAAACTCGTTGAGAAAGTCCTGCAACATACTGTAGAAGAGCCCTTGGTGAATTTCTCAAAGGTTATCATGACGGAAACTTATGCAGATGTGCAAAGTGATGTTGGACTGCAAGCTGTCTTTACAAGGAAGCACCCCAAAGTTGACCTCGCTCATCTTCCCGGCATTCGACCTAAAGAAACGCGAATATTAGGGCAAAAGCCTCCTAGTGATGACATTGAGTTCTTCCTTAGGCTGGGAGAAATCAATCTGGAGTTAATCTCCAATGCTCGGCTGTAACTACAGATCCATTAGTCCAACGACTGATCACTGCGAAGTTGAGGCGGAATCTTCAAACTCCTCCGGATGCAGAAGCCGTACAAGAAGGTTTTTGCAAAATCCTGAAATTAAACCGACTTCCTGATATCCCATCGGTCGTTGCAGCTGATAAGATTGATCTTGGTGCAGTTATCAAATGTCGGCGTAGCCCTAAAGGGCAACAATTTCGCAGATGGCTTGCAAAT